>NZ_DBEXAY010000125.1:0-10866 GCF_048170485.1 Victivallis sp.
TTGCGCCCCGGTAGCAAAAATTCGATTTTAGCCCAAGATTCATCCGATATATCATGTCGTTCGTATGCATTCGCCATTTTCCCGATATCCTTTTTTTGACGTTTGCATAATATAGCACAAATCTATTGACGACACAACCTAGTTCATTGCCGGCATGAAACGCCATCTTTGATCCATACCGAGAGCGGGTGCCGCCCGGAGGACATCCTGCCGGAACCACTCCACATGGCCGTCTCCCAGCACCATGTTCACCCCTCCGCCGTGCCGGTCGCCGACGCAGGGAAGGGGGTACGGACTGGAGTACCTGTATTCCGGATAAATAATTCGCAATGCATTGCTGGTGCTGTTGATCCAGTCGGTGGTGTCACCGATCATCACCTTGCGCGAAGGCTGGCGGACATTCTGTATCTTCATGCGGACGGGGGAGTAGGTGTGATCCCGGATCCCCATCTGCTGATTCCAGCCATAACCGATTGCGGAATAGATGGAACCGGCGGAACCTGTTGCGGCAATAGCCATTTCATCGGTAAAAGAGGGGCAGCGGAATACGCCGGTGACAAGACGTTGATCGTCGTATTTGATAAGACCGATTTCATCCTCGTTGCCGGTGAGGCCAACATAGGGTGCCAGCTCACGTGACCAGAACCCGCTCCTGCTGGTAGTGTCGGGCGACAGCGCAACGGTCAGATAACTGGCTTTATCGATGGTGTACGACATCAGGGCGGTTCCCAACTGTTTGCAGTTCGCCGCACAGGAGATCGTCTTGCTTCGCGATCGCGCCTTATTCAGCGCCGGCAACAGCATCGCCGCAAGAATCGCGATGATCGCGATTACTACAAGGAGTTCGATAAGAGTAAATACATTTCGATTTGTCATTACATTCCTCCTTCCGACCTGGTTCATATCCCGATTCCGGTTGCCGGGTCCGAGTTTGTTGTCGGCAACTGCAGCAAATGCCACGGTCTCCATTCAGTTAAATTATACAATAAACTCCAGCAAACAACAATAGTTTTTATAGAAAAAAAACGGCAAAAAAAAAGCGACTGGCTATATTTCCAGCCGATAATTCCAGAATATTGCCACTTCAGCTGATTTCGCCGGTACGCAGAGTTCTGCCGCGAAGGTATTCCGGAGCAATCCGGAAGTGGACTGACGGATCATAACGGAAATGTCCGGTCTCCCAGTCGAAGATGATTTCACAGACTTTCCGTGCCAGCGGAATGGTGCCGGGGGTGAGCGTGTCGATCGGCGGGTTGTGGGTGCTGGCGGTCATGTTGCCGTCAAAGGCGAGAATTCCGAATTTCGGCGTCATTCCCGCTTCAATCAACGGCTCACACAGCATAACCCAGGTATCATTGAGAAAGAATATGCTGTCAAACCCCCGGCGGGAAAGTTGTGTGACACATTGCTGCAGCAGATTCAGCTCCTCCACTCCCGCCAGAAGTTTTGAGGAAAAGAGTTGAAAGGGAGAATCCGCTTCCTCCATGACGGAGGAAAACCCGTCGATACGACGTCGAAAATCGATGGATGATGTGTTGATTTTCGGCGCCAGCAGCGCGGGATGACGGTACCCTCGCTCCAGCAGAATGCGTGCCGCCATGGCGCCGGACTCGAAATTATCCAGTGCATACAGTGGAAATCCTTCATGCGTCAAAAGCTCCGAGAGGAAGAACACTTTCGGCGCCTTCTGCTGCCGCAGATTGTCGAAGAATTCTCTCGGGAAAAATGCAAACGAGAAAAAGACTGCGTCGAAATCAGCCAGCCGGGCTTGAAACTCGGGCAGCTGCTCCGGCAGGTCGGAGTCATAGGGGAGCAGTTCGATCTGGATGCCGCACCGCCCGGCCAGCCGCTCCAGCTCCAGCCAGAGCTCCTTGTAGGCAGAAAACCAGAAGGTATTGTTGATCATGTGCACCGCCGCGACATAGGCGTAGCGGAATTTCTGCCGGAGTGGCTCGATCACCACACCGCTCTTCGTCCGCTGGATCAGGCCGTCCTCCTCCAGCAGCCGAAGCGCCTTGCTGACGGTAGGACGCCCGGTATGGAGCAGCTCGGCGAGACTCCGTTCGCCGTCGAGATGAGTCTCACCTTTTACGCGCCTAGAAAAGACCAGTTCGCGCAACTCCTTGTGAACATCCGCAAGTTTTCGGTAGTTTCTCATTTCGAGCCCGGCAGGGATTCTGAATTCGCCGCTCCTTTACTGCGTTTACCGTACAGCGGAAATCTCGAAAAACAAGGAAGAAATGCGTCGTGCGTCTCACTTTTTTTAAAATCAGCGAAGCGGAGCAGACGGAAGTGGGAACGGTCCCGGTAGCTCTCCTGATTCCCGCTCCACACCAGCTGGCATTTGCGGTGCTCCCCGTCGGAGTCGTTGACGGCGAGATCCTGCCCTCGGAGCTCCCGAACCGCCTCCATGTCGGACAGGCTTTAACGGGAGCATGGGAGAATCTTTTCAATACATGCGGACCAGATCGGCTTTGTATTCATAATCATGTTGCGCCCCCTCCGGCCACGGCGTCTGCCATAGACGCGGAGTCTGTTCCAGCTTTCGTTCGGAAAGCATCACCGGTCCCTTGACCATACCTCCCCCGCCCTTCTCGTCAAAAACTCGAACAACGAGCAGATTATCACGTTTCTTGAGCAGTCCGTGCGGAATCGGATAATTGCGCATTGCCTCCCAGTATTTCGGTACGTCATTGCCTGTTGCACCGATTTTCACGCCGTTGAGCCAGACCTCATCGGTATCATCAATCGCCCCCGCAGAGAAATAGAGCTGAGGAGCGTCCAGAAGATTATCCGGAGCATCGAACGTCAAACGATACCAGGCACAACCATTGTAATCATAACGCAGAAAAGATTCAAACGGCTGTCCTACACGCACCTCGATACCGTCAGCGATCAGTCCTTTCAACCAGCGGGCCTCCCCCTTGCCGACCTGCCATTGATCGCGAATTCCAATGTTTTTCTCGTCCAGCGCGAATTCCCACTTTTGTTCACTCAAATCCAGTTTTGCACTTTCGGCAATTGACACAAAAGGAGAAGCCGTATTGGAAATTTGCACTCCGCACGAACAGAGAAGTGCAGAGAGCAGCCGGACGGTTTTTCCTGTTGCGGCAGAAGAGCCGAAAAGCGAAGGAGACAATGTTGTAAAAATCCACTCTCCCGAACCGAATCGACCTCGAACCAGCACCGCCGGAGTCGTCGCATTAAAGTGCGGCGGTACCTTTTCAAACGCCGGAACATTCCTCTTTTCTCTCCAGTAGAATTCACTGTTCCCGTAGCCGTTGCGCCAGACGCCATCCGCCTCGCCAGAGATTGCCGCACGCGGAGCTGTCGCTTCTGCAAGATTCATGGTAAACGGCAACCAGCCGGGATCAAAACTTCCTCCCGCATGCCAGTAAAGCACCCGGCCGCCAAAGTACACAAAATCGTTCAATTCCATCCGGTAACGTTTCAACGCCTCCCAATCCGGGTCGGCGACAATCAGAAGATCCGCCGGCTTCAGAAGCTCGTCGGAGAGAGTGTTCACCTCCGTGCAGTTGATCTGAAAACGATCAATCAGCTTTCTGCCGTTTTTCCCGCCGAAAAAGAGCACCTTTGCCGGATGAGCCGGCCGATCCAGATAGCGGAGCAGATTGTCGAATAACCGGGTCGCCACCGGATCACGCCCCAGGCGGTCCGTGATTTCCAACTGTGATGCGATCCAGATGCCACGACCGGTCCGACGTTCCAGCAGCGGAGTCTGAAAGAGGTCGAAGCCACTGACCAGAAGAGAGATGAAACTGCCGTGCTGCGGACGCCGGAAGGCATAGGAGGCCACCATGTTGCGGTTTCCCCAATCAGACCAGTTAATCCCGGCGCCATCTGAGACTTTTGCCGGAGCAAGGGAAAAACTGCCCTGCCAGAAAGAAAAATCGACATCGCGGAGTCCTTCAAACGCCGGATGAGCCGGCGCATTGATATAGGTTCGACGAGTCCTGGTTTTCATGAGTTCAGGAGAAACCCCCGGCTGCTGTTCCAGAAAGAGGATGTTCAGACCCTTTTCCGCCGCCGCAGTCCAATCCGGCATCCGACGAAGTTTCGACAGCGCTCCGCGTCCTACGATCAGAATGCCGGAGTCGGGAAGCCGATCAAGAGTTTCAAGTCGTTTCAGCGGATGACGATCCTGCAACCAGGCAACCAGTCTCCCTTCCGGGTCCCACACATGGAGCGGAGAAGCGAGCTTCAGCTCGACCGGACGGGCAAACACCTGAATCGGGAATTCCAACCGGAAGTTCTTCTCTTTTCCCGTCAGCATGACACGCAAAATCCATTCCGAACGGTCGCCGGTGGTAGGCAGCGGAACGGAGACAGGAACTAATTTGTTTTCATATGGAGCAACTTCAACATTGTTTTCATCGATCGGGAGTTCGCGCCCCTGGGAGTCGGAAAGCGTGACCGTCAGTCGATACCTGACCCGTCGGGGAGAATCATTGAACAGCATCACACTTTTTTTCAACGTATCTCCACCGTAGCCGGAATGATTCTGCAGAAGAGGATCTTCTTCTCCATCGAAAATGGCGGCACTCACATCCGCCATCGCATGCGCAAAAGGCGCCTGCAGCAAGGTGGGACGCAGATCATAACCGGGAACACGCGGATCCGTACAGGAGCTGCGGGCATTGCCGTTGTCGAACCCTTCCGGTTTGAAACTGAAATCACTGTAGTCACGGGAAACCGGCAAAGTGTCAGGCGCGATTCGCTGCATGGCAAACGACGCTTCCGTGTAATCGAAATTGCCATACCCGGTCAGCCGGTGGAAACGCCATCCGGGCATGATCTCCTTGAGATATTCTGCTGTCACCGCACTGGCAGCATCGACGGCAAAACCGTAGACACCTCCCGCCTTGTTTTCCGTCGTATTCCAGAACCAGCCGGCAGCTCCCCGTTCGTGAAATGGCCGGGGACTTAACGAAGTACGGTAACGATAGGCGGCGTCTCCAAGAACTCGGGCTGCATTCTCCGTAATGTACGGCACGCCGCCGCCATGAAAATTCTCAAGATCGAAAAAACTGCCGATATAGGGAAGATAGGTTTCGCCGACAAAAACAGGCATTTCCCGCCTCCGGCTCCACTCTTCGAAAAAGGCGCGCAGCTCGGTGGAGGGAGCGCCCCAGGTATGATAGATGTGAGTCCCGTAAATGTTGCCGACCGCACCGGAGCCGCCGGTAAAACACTCCTGGTCCGGAAAATATTTCCGATAAAGAGCCGCCATCCGGTTAAGGCGCTGATTGCGCAGAGCCGAAATTCCACTCTGATTCGGATCCCCCTGTTTCAACCCGACGTAGTTTGGATTGGTGCAGCCGGCATTGTAACCATACCAGACGTCAATTCGAAATCCTATTTGAGAAGGATGTCTGAAATAGACCGGATCCTTCGCCATCTCCCGCAACGAATCTTCCAATTTTTTCAACGCACTTTCGCTGTTCCGATCAAGCTCCGCGTGGCTGAGCGTACGGCCGGAAACCAGCAGCATGAGGCCCATCTCATCCGCCAGGGAAAGGATCTCTTCGGATGGAGGGCCGTTGAGAACAGTACAGTTCAGGTTTAATTTTTTGTAAGCAGTAAAAAGAGGTTTTAGAAAACGACGGTCAACCAGATAGTCGAGTCCCCACCAGCTTCCCTTGTTGGGGATGGCAGTTTCCGCCTTCAGAATGATCGGCTTCCCATTCAGAAAGAACTGGCCGTCGCGAGCAGTAAATTCACGAAAGCCGAATCGGATGACGGTGCGATCGGGGACTTTGCCGTCAGGAGTGACAATCGCAAGTTCCAGAAAATAAAGTTCCGGCGTATCCGGCGACCACAGAACCGGCGGCATCCACCGGCATTGGATTTTTTTCTCAAAAGAACGTCGTTCCTGATACAGCTTCCCGCCGTTCCGGTCCTTGACCTGAATATCGATCAAACTGCCGGATGGCACAGAACTCTCACAAAAAAAAAAGAGTCAACGTCTTCGCCGAAACACTGGTCACAATACCGACTTCACCGAAATTCACTTCCGGCGCAAGTTGAAAGCGGACGTTGCCGAGCCCTGTTTGAGAATTGAGCTCTCCACTGTTGCGAATTCGCAGTTCGTTGTTCTCTCCATACCGCAACGCCCGTGAGACATCGACTCGCACCACTCCAATTGCAGGATCGCGTTTTTGAGCAACCATTTGTTTCCCGACATAAATCTCCGCCGTTCCACAGAGATCTTCAATGACAAGTTCCACTTTGCGGTTGCACCAATCCGCCGGAATATTGCAGGTTCGACGATACCAGACGGAGGCGCCCCCGCGGGTAAACGGGATTCCCCGCCATTCCTTCACCGCGGTACCATCCTCCGTCCGCATAAAATTGCTGATGGCTCCTTTCGCCCAGTAGCCGGGAACGACGAAATATCCCCATTCCGCCTCCGGCTCCGTTTTCGGGATCTGCGGATCGGCAACCGGTCGAAACCGCCAGACCTGATTCAAACTTACAGTGTGTCGAGTGCCGTTTGTGCTGCGATACGCTTTCGCGAGGTCCCAGTTGAGAATATTCTTGAGATTGAGTTTTCTGATGTTTGCCACCGGTTTCATAAGCGGCTGCTCCGCCGTCGGTGTATCCCCTCCCGGAATGGCGGCGCGGTATTCCAGCAACTTGAGTTCCGCATTGGTCCAGAAGCCGCCGCGAATACCGGCGAGGCCCGATTTCAACCTGCCGTCATCGGGCATCTCCCCGACCTTCCGCCCATTGATCCAGGCGACGACGGCTTTCCCGTCAAAATCGAGTGCAAGAGTGAATTCCCGTCCTCCACCGTAAGGGATCTCCTGTCGTTTTACGGGCTCACCATAGATAAAACGGTAGAAAAAGGCCTTCTTTTGCGAGGGGCACACTTCCAAGGCATAGAATGCGCTGAAATTCTTGTTCGCCCGGGCGATCAATGCGACGGAACTCTCGTAGCGATCACGAGCCTTGAGGCTGACACGGCCGTTGGAAAACTCCTTCGGAGCATACAGAACCAGGTGACAGTCGGCACTTTTCAACACCCCGTTCTGCCAGGAGATCTTGCTGCCGATCAGCGGGAGGGAAGAGGCGGCAACAGACAGTTCCCGAAGAGGATTTTTTTCTTTGGAAAAAACATAACGATAATCAGCATGGGCGGTTGCGACAATCAGTACCAGACAGCAGAGCAAAAATAAATTTTTTCTCATCCTTTTTCTCCTCCTATGATAAAATTTCAGAAATCAATCCCTGTCAAGGTTGTCTGGTACGCCAGAACGGGATGGAGTATTTGCGATACTCTCCTCCTGGCCGGGAACCGACGTGGCCGTCGAGGTAGAGAAAGTTGCTGCGACCGGAGTGAACAATCCGATATTTGCTGTCCTGCGACCATCCGGCGCCGTCGGAATTGACAATCCAGAAACCATTTTCCGCGATCCAGAGAGAGCGGGAAGGGTGTGGAATCCGAGAATGAACCATCCGGGGCGCCACTTCCGCAAAAACAAAGTAGTTTATCGCATATGCCCAGGGAGTACCGTAGGCAGCCTGAGCAGGACAGCCGATTGCACCGCTGCCCGCAGCAGGATTCAACATGAATTTGCGGTCGACATAGATCGTGCCGCCCTTTTTGTTTGTGCCGACTTCATATCCCCAGAGAGGCGTCATCCAGGTATCGCTGCCATCGGAAAAACCGCCTTTATAGAAGTACCCGTTATGAGCATCAAGATAGAGCTGATATCCTGTTCCAATCTGTTTCATATTGTTGGCACAGGAGATCGTTTTGCCTTTTTCCCGCGCCCGGTTTAACGCGGGGAGCAGCATCGCAGCCAGAATGGCAATGATAGCAATAACAATAAGCAATTCTATCAGCGTAAAAAGAGTGTTTTTCTTCATGATTTCCCTTTCTTTACATCAGTTGTTATTGCATCGGGACTCTTGCCGTCGATTGCCGGACGATCAGCCGCGGTTCGAACATCTTTTCCAGCATCATCCCGGAATTTCTGGTGCTGAAGAGATACGCGATGGCCTCATGAATCATCCGCTCCGGATCTCCGCAGCAGGTCGTCAGCGGAACAGGGTAACAGGCACTCTCCCGCAGATTGTCGAAGCCCGTGATAGAGACCTCTTCCGGAATACGAAGTCCGGCAATCAGCAATCGCTCTTCAACTCCGAGTGCACAGGCATCATTGTGGGCAATGACGGCAGTGAATCGACGACCGCTTTTCAACAGGGAATCTGCCGCCTGATATCCCTCCTCCCGGTAGCCGTTTTCAAGATGAAATGTCAATTCTGGCAAAAGCTCCAACCCGCTCTCCTGAAATGCCTTTTCCAACCCGATCATCCGTCTTTGATCCAAAATGTTGCCGACATAGGCAATCCGGGTATGACCAAGCTCAATCAGATGACGGGCCAGCCGGTGGAATCCTGCATTGACATTTTCCGCAACGAAAGGGACGCCGGGAAAATCGGGGCGCCAGCGCAGACAGACCATTTTCTTGCCGGTCTTGCGGATGCGTTCGAGAATGACCGGAGAATAGCTGCAGAGTTGATCGATCACAACCCCATCACAAGTTTTGAGCAGAGTGTCAAATCGGTCGACGTCGACATTTTCCTTGTCCAGCATCAGAACGATGGTGTTGAGACGGCTGTTGTTAAGGTGGAAGAGCAGCAGGTTGAACACCTCCTGTTGAAATACGCTCATTTCACGATCACAGACAATCAGAATCCGACTGTTTTCCACAATCTCGGGCACCGGGTAGACAATCGTGCCGATCCCCTGCACCGGCCGGAGGATGTTCTCTTTGGTGAGCTCGAAAATCGCACGTCTGAGCGTATTGCGTGAAACACCGAATCGCGCCATAAGCTCCCGTTCATTGGGAAGCATGTGCAGATTCTCCGTTTCGATGGTTGAGAGCAGCTTTTTCTTGAGTTTTTCGTAGAGCGGCTCTCTGATTAGTTTCTCTTCCATGAAAAATCACTCCTCCCCGAGTCTTTCGCCACGCATTTCCACGGCGGCAATCAGGACGCCGAAAGGATCACTTCCCTCCGACAAACTTTGCAGGTGCAGATAACTCATCGCACCGTCGACCGGTTGACGAAGCGGAGACTCTCCGGCCAGCTCTCCGCACCGGAAACGCAGACTTCCTGCATTTTGATCAAATGAAATTTCAATCTCGCACTCCTTTCCCGGCGTCAACATGGGAACGCCTTCGATCCGCCCCGCGGAATCCAGCTCGAGAACAAATGGCGAGAGTTTATGTACGACCGGATCAACCGGATTGAACCAGCGATCAGTCAGCGTAATGCGCATTCCTGCGGAGCCGGGCATCAAAATCAGTCGCAGTTTCAGCACTCCGCAACGAACCGCAGGAAAGTTCCAGACCGCCCCCTCTTTTTCATAAAGAAGCCGGCAATCCGGATGGCGGGCAATCTGCAGCATTTCCCGGGGAGACCCGTCCGGGGCAGGAATCAGCGAGGCGCCAGGCCGTCGATTCCATGCACAATGCCCGGCATAGCAGAACCCGCCGGAATGACTGCGCACATACTGATGTATCGACCAGTTGACCAGACCGGATTTAAAATCCTCCCGACGTTCTCTCTCATAGAGATAGTCGAGGTCAAACAGAAGCAACGCTTCACAACAAGGATGCTGACCAAGTGCAACAAGAACCTTGTTTTCCGGCAGTTCCAGAACCTGAGTCTGGTGGATGCTCTTATCCCTCAATACCCAGGAGCCGCCGATCGTGCGGAAATCATTGTAATTTCGAATGGGATTCAGCAACAGTTCCCGGAAACCGATCCAGGTTTTTCCCATATCGTCGGAGATCGCGGCATGCAGCACATCACGATTGGTAAATACATCCTCCCATACGCCATTGCGCGCATCCTCGTCCAAATCTGTCTGAAGCGCATGATCGAGTTCCGGCAGCGGAGAGGTATTGTTCCAAACCGCCAGCAGTCGACCGTCGGCAAGAGTCGTCAGGTTCGGCATTGTCGCAACCGCGTAAAACGGCGACGGTTCCAGAGAACTCCAACTTTCCCCGCCATCCTCGGAAAAGCATTGCCAGTGGCGGTCGGTCGAGGTTCGCAACAGCATATGGAGCCGCCCATCCGGATACTCGGCGATCACCGGTTCACAGCCGCACTGAAGCCAGCGCGGTCCCTTGTGCGGCCATGCGACAGTATGAACCGGCGGAGGCGGCAAAATTGTTTTCCGCCAGCTGCGGCCATCGTCATCGGAAATAAGAACCACCGGATAGAGCGTTTTGTCAATCCACTGCTCAGCACCGAGCAGCCATCGCTGACGTTTCCGCAGAGGAAGTGGTTGTCGTTGAATGTGGATAGGATCAGAAAAGATCTGTTCCATTTCCCACCTGTCGTCAGGATGGTTCGAGCGAAATACATAGACCCCTTCCGGTACATCACCGGGCAGCGGGAACAGATCATACGGCCAGAACTCATGCCAATTGTCTGGCTGCTTCGCCCTTCGACGAAGGGTGAGATAATCACCGGAATAAGGACTTCGAATGGAAGCGCCCGGAGTTTTCCCGGTCACCGGTTCCAAAAGCCAGCTGATCCCATAATCAAAACTGCGGCGCACCACCGGCAATGCTGCATTTTTCCCACTCCTGTCACGGTAGAAATGAGCTCCGTAATGACGAATTTCTCCTCCCGGGAGCATCATCAGTTCACGGCCGGCATGCAACCCGCTGTGACCGGTCACCACGGGGTCATGAACGGTTCGAAAAAGTTCGGTAATGCTGGCTCCGCCCATTGGTGTTGTCCTGAAATTAGGAGATTTATTTCAAGTCATACCATAATTATACCACATACCAACCTGTTTGTCAAGAGAAGAAGAAATTTTTT
>NZ_DBEXAY010000126.1:0-3432 GCF_048170485.1 Victivallis sp.
GCGCTGTTTCCTGCCGGCGGAGCTGCGAAGAAACGCGGCGCGCTTTTCGGGTGAGATCTTCCGCGATAAAATCTCCCGCATCGTGGCGGAGACGCTGAAGTCAACGTGCCCGCGCCGGTTCAGGCGGCGGCACCCTGCCGGTCTGGGGTCCGGGGGCGAAGCGCCCCGGCCGCCGGAGGCAGTCTGCGGGCGGAACGACCAGCTCACAAACCGAATCGAAGATTCGGACGGGGAGCCCGCACGGTCTGTTGCGCGAATGCGCATAAAGACCGCGCCCCGGAAGGGGCGCGCTCCTCCCTGTCTGCAACATTGACGGTTCGCATTTTAACAATGTTCGCGGCTCCGGTCAATTCTTGTTAGCCGGGATTGCAACGCGATAGACCCTGTGACCGCTCCGCGGCGTTCGCCGCGCCGCTCACACCGGGCAAAGCACCGCAACTTTGTTGCGGATTTTTGCGCAGGGGCTTCGCCCGGGTCAACCTGAGGCGCCGCCTCAGACACCGCCAAGGGGCTCCGCGCCCCTTGGAACCTCGCCAGGGCCGAATGGCCCTGAACCCGGTCGCGCAAGCGCTCCCCACAGGCGTGTTGTGACATCACGGACGCGCATTTTAACAATGTTCGCGGCTCCGGTCAATCCTTGTCAGCCGGGATTGCAACACGATAGACCCTTTGACCGCTTCGCGGCGTCCGCCGCGCCGCTCACACCGGGCGAAGCACCGCAACTTTGTTGCGGATTTTTGCGCAGGGGCTTCGCCCGGGGCAACCTGAGGCGCCGCCTCAGACACCGCCAAGGGGCTCCACGCCCCTTGGAACCTCGCCAGGGCCGGATGGCCCTGAACCCGGTCGCTTCGCTCCCTGCCGGGTGCGTTGTGGCATCAGAAGTTCGCATTTTAACATTGTGAGCGGTCCCCTGAACACAGTTTCCCGGTTCCGGGTCTTTGGGCTCGTCGCCCGAAAGCTTCGGGTGCTTTTCGGGAACTGTACTGACACATCCCGCGCTTTTATGTTACAGCGGCACATGCCGCGCTTTTTGCCGCTTTGTCGGAGATTCGCGGGAAAAAACGGTTATTTCCGCTATTTTCGGAACTCCTTATTTGAAAAAAGATTGTTTCGGAACTACATTACCAAGCGAATATTTGCGACAAAAACAACTGTATTTATAAGCGGGGGCAACCAAGATGGCGGAAAAACTCCAGAGTCTGCTCGATAAAATCAATGAAAAAGGCGTGAAGGAGGCGGAAGCGACTGCCGCCGGGATTATCGCCGAAGCGAAAAAAGAGGCCGAAGCGATCCGGGCGAAGGCGAAGGCCGACGCCGAGGCGGCGGTCAGGCAGGCCGAAGAACAGGCCGAAGGCATCGAAAAACGGGCCGAGGCGGCAGTCCGCCAGGCCGCGCGCGACATCATCCTCGAGCTCCGGCAGGAGCTTGAAAAACGTATGACCCGCGCCGTCTCCGCCGCCGCCGACCAGGCGCTGACTCCCGAATTCATGGCTTCCCTCATCAAGGAGTTCGCCGCGAAATTTGCAACCGATCCGAACGGCCGGATCACCGTTCTTACCGCCGTCAAGGACGTTCCGGCACTCGACAAGGCCATGAAAGCCTCTCTGGCCGCCGGATTCCGGAATGCGCCGCAGGTGTTCGGCGACTCCGGGATCAAGGGCGGTTTCGAGGTCAGTTTCAAGGACGGCGAAGTTTATTTCGATTTCACCAGCGAAGCGGTGACCGAGCTTGTCGCGGACTACATCGGCCCCCGGCTGGCGTCGATCCTGAAGGGCGAATAACAGTTCAAGCGAAACGGGACGGCGAACCATGTACTACTTTCTTTCCGCTTCTCTGCCGGGCCTGGCCCTGGGCAGGGACCCCGGCATGAGCGTTGCCGATTTCGACGAGCTCTGCGCCGGTCAGATGACCCCCGGGGCGCTGGCCCGGTTGAAGCAGGGCTCGCTCCGGGTCGGCAGGGAGCCCGGCTCCGCCGCCGGACTTCCGCCCGTCTATGCCGCCTATGCCCGGTTCGAACAGTATCTGCGGACCCGCATCGCCGAGCGCCGCGCCGGCAGGGATGAAGAGCGGGCCGTCCATCTCCCGGACCCCGAACTCTATTTCGGCGAAGTCGATGCCGCCATGGGGGCGCTGGCCGCGGTTTCCGACCCGGTCGAGCGGGAAAAGGCCGTCGACCGCATCCGCTGGCGCATGCTCGACGACCTCGAAGCTGGGCATGAATTCGATTTTGACGGGCTTTGCGTCTACCGGCTCCGGCTCGAGATTCTGAACCGGTACCGCGGCCGCAGCGTGGAAAAGGGACGGTCGAACTTCAACGCGGCAGTCGACCGCATCGCAGGCGGAGCCGCCTCCGGCAACGAGTAATAACATCCATTTGAGTCAGGAGTTTCAATAAATGGCAGAGGGTAAGAAGAACACTGAAAAGGTGGTCGCGGTCAATGGGAATATGATCACCATTGAATTCACCGACCGCGTCATGCAGAATGAAGTGGCGTTCGCCCGCGTCGGCGACGACGCCGACACCAAGCTCAAAAGCGAAGTCATCCGCGTCCGCGGCAACCGCGCCGACCTGCAGGTATTCGAGAGCACGAACGGCCTCAAGGTCGGTGACGAAGTCGAATTCACCGGCGAACTGCTTTCGGTCGAGCTCGGTCCCGGCCTTCTGACCCAGGTTTATGACGGGCTGCAGAATCCGCTGCCGCTGCTGGCGGAGAAGTCCGGCTTCTTCCTGCAGCGCGGCGTCTATCTGCGCGCGCTCGACCGTACGGTGAAGTGGGCGTATACGCCGGTCGCCGCTGCCGGCGACAAGGTCCGTCCGGGCGACCGCGTCGGTTTCGTGCCGGAAGGCATCATCAGGCATTATATCATGGTTCCGCTCGCCTGGAAGGGCGAATGGACGCTCGAATCAGTCACGCCCGCCGGTGAATACACGATCGACGACGTAATGGCCGTCGCCGTAAATGAACAGGGCGAGAAGCGGAATATCACGATGACCCAGCAGTGGCCGGTCAAGATTCCGATTTCCGACTATGCGGAAAAGCTGCTGCCGGAGAAGACGCTCGTGACCCAGCAGCGGACCATCGACACCTTTTTCCCGGTTGCGGTCGGCGGAACCTTCTGTACGCCGGGGCCGTTCGGCGCCGGGAAGACGGTTCTGCAGCACGCGATCAGCCGCTATGCCGAAGCCGACGTGGTCATCATCGCGGCATGCGGCGAGCGGGCGGGCGAAGTCGTCGAGATCCTGCGCGAGTTCCCGGAGCTCGAGGACCCGCGCACCGGCCAGCCGCTCATCAACCGTTCGATCATCATCTGCAACACGAGCTCAATGCCGGTGGCCGCGCGTGAAGCGTCGGTTTATACGGCGGTGACGCTCGCCGAATATTACCGCCAGATGGGGCTCAATACCCTTCTGCTGGCTGACTCGACCTCGCG
>NZ_DBEXAY010000127.1:0-33929 GCF_048170485.1 Victivallis sp.
AAAGAAAAAAATCAAACCGGAAACACAGGAGGATATCATGAGCAGAATCATCACCGTGAAAGGCACCGGAACCGTCAGCAGCAAACCCGATACCGTTGTTCTCACCATGGACCTGGATTCGCGCCACGCGGAATACGGCAAATGCATGAAACTGGCGACAAAGGAGCTGGAAACTCTGCGCCGGGCCATCGCCGGCTGTCAGTTTGCCGACGACGCTCTGAAGACCACGGATTTCCGGATTGAGGCGGTGTACAAAAGCTGCAAGGATTCCTCCGGAACCTGGCATGACCTCTTCGATGTGTGGTGCTGCAGCCATGGGCTGAAGCTGGAGTTCCCGCTGGATTGCGAACGGCTGACCCGGGTGCTGGCGGCGCTGGCGAAGTGCGATTCGCATCCGAAAATCAAGGTGAAGTTCCGGGTGGCCGACCGCGATGCGATCTGTGAAGCTCTGCTTCGGGATGCGGCGCAGAATGCCCGACGCAAAGCGGAAATTTTATGCGCGGCAAGCGGTGTCACTCTGGGGGAACTTGTTACGATCGATTACAACTGGGGAGAGCTGTCGATCTTCTCCCGGACGAATTATGAGAATGATTGCGAAGGGATCATTTTCGGCTCCTGCAGTGAAAAGGGCATCTCGATCGATCCGGAAGAGGTGAAAAACAGCGATACGGTCACGTTCGTTTGGAATATTGTGTGAAGGTGGTGAAAAAATGGGATTGCTGGAAATCTGTTATCTGCCCGGGAAGGAATTCCCTCCCTGTCCCAAGGAGATTCCTCTGGAAATCTACAGGCCTATTGTCAAAAGCATGATGAAAAAACGTCTTTTGAAACTGACCTACATCAAGGAGAGTTACGAACTCTCCCGGCGGCGGGTGATTCCTGAAGCGCTGGTCTGGCGGGACGGCCACTGGTATCTGGCGGCCTTCTGCCTGCTGCGCGGCGAGCGGCGCACATTCCGGGTGGACCGCGTGGTCAAGGCGAAGAAATGTGAGGAGAAGTGTCACCGGACCGGAATCGGCAAAGAGGTGAAAAAATACGGATTGTTCCCTCATTTCCACTGAGAAACAGTCCCGGTCGCATTGCAGACATGGGGGAAAATTACGGGAGCAGCCATTGTGATGGAGACAGCGGGGAGGAATTGACTGCTGTCGCAGGCCGCTGGGAAATGTTTCGGGCAACGGAAGACGGAACGGGACCCCGGAGCAGAGGCGTTTCGCCGGCGGTCCCGGTCAGGGTTGAAGGGCTTCCGGATTCGCCGGGGCGTCGAGGCGGAACTCCACCAGCAGCGGCGCGTGGTCGCTCAGGGGGCCGCGTTTCTCCACGGTGAACTCCTGCTTGAGCAGTTTGCGGAGAACCGGCCGGAGCGGCAGTGCTGCGCTGGGGCGGTAGAAGATGTGGTCGATCGGCGGCCAGCCGCTGAAGCCCAGCTCCAGCGTGGAACTGCGCAGACCTGCTTCCTCCTGAAACGCCGCGAGTTCCGGCGAGGCGGGCTGGAGGTTGAAATCCCCGCAGGCGATGACCGCATGGTCCGGCGGCGAATTGCGCCGGATGAACATGGCGAACTGTTTCAGCTGGCTCCGCCGCGCCTCTCCGGAAACCTCCGGAGTTCCCGCCGCGAGGTGGGTGGTGTAGAGGTCGAGTTTCTGCCGGTTCAGTTCGATTCTTGCCAAAAGGAGCCCCTTGGAGGCGGCCCGGTTCTCCAGCGACCCTTCGGCGTTGAAATACTCCGCTTTCGCTTCGAGGACCGGAAAACGCGAAAGCACCGTCAGCCCGGAGTTCACCGGTTTGAGCAGGTGGCGGCGGCGGGCGAAGCGGACGCCGCTGTGCAGGCTGTTCTGCTCGAACAGCTGCCGGTAGCCGCAGAAACTTTCCTGGAGTCCGATCAGATCGAAGGGGCGGAGCCGTTCCCCGATCTGCGGATTTTTCCAGGTGCAGTCGTCGAGCAGCGGGCGCGCCTGAATGTTGTAACTTACGACGGTGAAACTCTTTCGCGGCGCTCCGGTTTCCGCCGGGCGGGGGGTGATCGTTACCGGCGAAGGGGAACAGCCGGTGAACAGCGTACACAGAACCGCCCCGGCGATGCAGATCGGTTTCACCGCCGGAATCCGGAATCGTTTTGGCATGGCAGAACAACGCATGGAGATAAGATATCTCCGGATCTGTCGCGCGTCAAGTCCCCCGGTAATGGAAGGGAAGGATTCCCAGCAGTGCGATGGCGCCGGCGAGGAAGAAGCGGGGGAAGTTTTCGCCGGTGAAGAAGTTCGCCCCGAGCAGAAAGGCGCCGATGACCCGCGACAGCCCGTAGCCGCCGTAGAAGAGGGCGCCGCTGAAGGCCATCGTCATGGTTTTGTTTCCCGGCCGGGCCAGATTCATCATCTCCGCCGAGGCGATCACCGAAATCGCCGCTGTGGCGAAGCTGTGCAGCGCGAGGGCTCCCCCGGCGAGGAGGAGTTCGGCACAGGTTTCGGAACGGATGGCGAAGAGGAGCAGCGCCGCCGCCGCGTAGCCGAGGTGGAGAAGCAGCAGCAGCCGGGGGGAGGAAATTCGCCGGAGCAGGAACGGCATCGCCCGGTATCCGGTCAGCATCCCGGCGAGGCTCGCCGCGGAAAAGAGGATGAGGATGTTGTCTTCCACATTCAGGACGGTTTTCAGGTAGAGCAGTGCCGCCGGAACCGTCGCGTAGCCGAAGAGGTTCAGCCCGAAGAGATAGAGCGAGAAGTTCCGCAGCGGACGGTTGGCGAGGGAGTGTTTCAACCCGGCGGCAATCTCCGGCACCTCCCGCACCGGGACCGGATAGTCCGGAATCCGCCGGATCCAGAAGAGCCTACCGCAGAAGAGAATGCCCGAAAGGAAAAGGATCAGCTGCAGACGGCCGATCGAAGGATTTTTCCCGGCCGCTGCCGCCGCGAGACAGAGAAAGATCACCCCGCTGAGCTGATGGCAGAACCGCATCCGGCTCAGGAACGCGGCGCGGCGGCGCGGCGGCAGGAAGCTCTCCAGCAGAGGAAACCAGGTGGCGATGAATCCGGTGAGGCAGAACGCGGTCGCCGCGATCGCTCCAATCAGCACCGGCATCGCGGCTCTGCCGAACCAGGGGGCGGCGACGGCGGCGAAGTAACAGCATCCGGCGGAGAAGCAGGCGAGGTTGAGCAGCCTCCGGCCGCCGCAGCGCACCGCCAGCGCCGCCATCGGAATCAGCAGCAGTCCGTTGAAGAGCGGCAGCAGGGAGGTGGTGAGCATGGCCAGCTCATCGCCGGCGCCGAGCCCGGCGGCGAAGAGCAGGATCACCGCGCTGTCGGTGAGCGCAACCTCTCCGGTGAAGCCGCAGCAGGAGGAGAGGATCGCTTTCCATTCCGATTTCCGTCGTTCGTTCATGATTTCATCCGGATGGAGCCGTTTTCCACCAGCCGCACTTCGATCGACGTGTGAATCGGACTGCGCTTCTTCATCATCGGCCGGTTGGTGATGTAGTATTCGGCCCATTCCAGCAGGTTCTGGGAGCGGAAGCCGATGCAGTCGAAGTTGTAGTCCAGATGGGCGAATCGCTGGTCCTGCGGATGGTCGAAGGTGAGCACCCCGATCCGGCCATAGCGTTCCGGTTCCGGTTCGAGCAGTTCGCGCCGGTAGGTGTCGGCGAACTCTCCGGCGAGGAAGAGGATGCTGTCGGGGAGTTTGTCCACGGTGTCGAAATAGTGGCGCAGCAGCGGCGTGGTCTGCTCCGTCTTGCGCTCATGGATGAAGTCGAGCCGGCACTCCGGGTCGAGGAAGCGCATTTCGCCGCAGAACGCTTTGCACCGCTCCAGGCGGGTCGGATGGCGTTCGGCGAGGTGGATGGCGATGTGGCGGTGGCGGTGACGGAAGAGGTGCCGGGCCGCGAGTTCTCCGCCGCGGGTGTTGTCCGGCGAGAGGGTCACGTCGGCGTTGCTCCGGGTCGAGAGCGTCACGGTGTAGAGATCCGGATTGACCCGTCGCGCCTCGTCGATGATGGCGTTGTCCGGCACCGAGAGGAATACGGCGACGTCGCTGACCGCCGCCGTGTCGAGGAAGTCGGTCCGGGCGGTGCGGTGGCTGGTCCGGCAGCAGTGAAACCCCAGTTTCTGGATGTTGGTCAGCAGTTTTTCGCCATAGTGCGAAAGATAGGGGTGATCGATGAAGTCGAAGAGCACTTTGAAGCGTTTCCCGCGCCGGTGGGTGAAGAACCCGCAGCGGTTGAGCGCGTCGGTGACCCGTTCGCGGGTCTCCCGCTTGACGGCCGGATCGAGATTGACCACCCGGTAGACCGTCATGGCGCTCACGCCCAGCTCCCGGGCGATTTCGTGGAAATTGACGTTGAGACTTCCGGTTCTGCGTTCCATACGTCAGCTCCGGGTGGTTTTGCCCTGAAGAATCTCTTTCAGCCGGGGGGAGAGGAGTTCCCGGCTGTCGTCGTCAACCAGGCTGAACCGGTTGCCGTCGTTCGGCGTGCTCAGGTAGTTCCAGGCGCACCAGGGGATGCCGTGTTCCTCCAGCAGGCCGATCAAGTCGGCCATCCAGTTTTCCCGGTATTCCAGGCGGCAGTGGCGGATGGTGCCGAATTCGCCGCACCAGAGGGTTGTTTCCGGCCGTTTCCGCTGAAAATCGAACGCCGGTTCCAGCAGATGTTCCAGATAGGCGCGGTCGATCCGGTCAAACTTGTCGTACCGGGAGGAGTTCCCTTCGACCAGTTCCCGGTATTCCCGGTAGGGGGCGGCGTCATCCGGATAGCGCATCTTGCGGTTGTAGTAGAGTGGTCCCGGCTGAAGCACCCCCTGCTGGTGGGTGAACTCAAACGGTTCGTAGCAGTGGAAGGTGCAGGCGACTGCCGGGTCGTCGAATTGCGGCAGGAATGCGAGCGCTTCCGGGCTGTTCCAGCAGATGCTTCCGACGATGATCCGCCGTTCCGGGTTGACACGGCGGATTGCTTCGATGGTCCGGTGCGCGAGATGGTTCCACTGCTCCGGCGGAACGTCGCGCACTTCGTTGAGCAGTTCGAAGGCGACGGAATCCGCCCGGTGCCAGCGCCGCTCAATCTCCCGCCAGAGGGCGATGAAACGCTCCTGCAGTGCGGCGTCTTCCAGCAGGGAGACCGGTTCGGCGATGTCGCAGTAGTTGCCGATCGCCTTATGCAGATTCAACACGGCGTTGAGGCGGTACTTGCGGCACCAGCCGAGAAATTCGTCGATCTTCCGGAAGACCGGCTCGCGCCAGACTCCCGGGGCGGATTCGAGCACGATCTGATCGAATCCGAGGCGGACGTGATCCATCCCCCACGAAGCGATTCTCCGGATGTCCTCTTCGGTGATGTAGCATTCGAAGTGTTCCAGATCGCCGACGGTGATGGGGCGCCGCCACGCTTCCGGGAGGACGTTGAACCGTTTGTAGTTGGTCAGCCAGCCGCCGATTCCCATGCCGCGGCGGAACCCGGCAAAGAGGTTGTTGTCTTTCATCGGTAGTTCCTTTCGTTTTCTTTAACATAGAAGAACAAAATCCGGTTTGCAAAGAGAAAAAACGGAATAAAATGTGAAACATGTAACATTTTTTGAGAAGGAAGTGAATCCCGTTTTTGCGGCAAAGGTGAAAAAAACTTCATTTCCGGGCTTGCAATTTTAAAAATCATCTGCTATTAGTAACCCCATCGAGCGGATTCACCCGGATTTTGCGCGGAGCTGTTTCAAATTCGGAGCCGGCGCAAGCGCCGTGCCGGGCGGTTCCGTGCCGCCTCTCTCCTGTTTGTCATTTCCGTCGGAAATCGAGGATGTTTCGTTACCACGTCAAAGAACAACGTTCAACCTGGAAGGGAGATCTTATGACCAAAGCAACCGAGTGCAGAAATTTCGTCATTGCAGGCCATTCCGGCAGTGGAAAGAGCACTTTGTGCGAACTCATGCTCGTCAAGGGCGGGGTCATTCCGCGTGCCGGAAGCATCGATGCCGGAACCACCGTTTCCGACTTCATGGCGGAAGAGCAGGAACGACGCTCAAGCATCTACTCGACCTGTTTGAACTGCACCTGGAAGGGGAACCGGTTCTTCTTCGTCGACACCCCCGGATACGGGGAGTTCATCGGGCAGTATGCCGCCGCGGTGCGTGCCGCCGACGCCGCACTGGTGGTGCTCGACGCCATCGACGGTCCGCAGGTCGGCACTGCGCGGGCGTGGAAGATG
Organism: Victivallis sp.; assembly: GCF_048170485.1. Classification (NCBI taxonomy): domain Bacteria; kingdom Pseudomonadati; phylum Lentisphaerota; class Lentisphaeria; order Victivallales; family Victivallaceae; genus Victivallis; species Victivallis sp. The sequence goes on from NZ_DBEXAY010000127.1 coordinate 6,182, forward strand.
TCCAAACAGCGCGGCATTCCCCGTTTCGGTCTGGTCAACCGGCTCGACAAGGAGCGCGCCGACTTCCGCGGCACGCTCGAGGAGATGCGCAAGAACCACGGCAAGAACGTCATCATTCCGCTCTACTGGCCGGTAGGGGAGGGGGCGAATTTCTCCCGGGTGGTCAACGTGCTCTTCGACAAGGAAATTCCGTCGGAAATCGCCGATGATGTCGCCGAATGCCGCGCACTCTGGCTCGACGCCATCGCGGAAACCGACGACGATCTCATGATGCGCTATCTTGACGGGGAGGAACTCTCCGACGAGGAGATCCGCACCGGGCTGCGCAAGTCGATCAAGAGCGGACGCACCATTCCGGTTTTCGCCGGGAGTTCGGTCAAGGACATCGGCATTACGGAACTCATGGATGCGATCATCGAACTGTTCCCGACCCCGCTCAACTACGTGACCGTCGACGGCGCCAAGCGTAAAATCGCCGACGATACCGATGCGATCGGCATCGTGTTCAAGAGCGTCAACGACCCGTTCGTCGGGCAGCTCACCTTTGTGCGCACGGTCTCCGGCATCTTCCGGCCGGACTCCGATATTTTCAACCTCTCCCGGCCGGGCGTCAAGGAGCGGTTCGGCACGCTCTTCTTCATGAACGGCAAGAGCCAGGTCAATACGGCGGAGGCCGGGCCCGGTTCGATTTTTGCAATCGCCAAGCTCAAGGACACCCACATCGGCGATACGGTTTCGAACAGTCAGGGGGAACATGTCCTGCCGGGAATTGTCTTCCCCGAACCGGTCATGTCCTACGCGGTTTCCGCCGCCAAGTCGGGCGAGGATGAAAAGATCACCGCCGGACTTCACAAGATCATCGAATGCATTCCGACGGTCCGGCTCGGCCGCAACGACGAAACCCATGAACTGCTTCTCTCCGGCATGGGCGACCAGCAGCTCGCGATCGTCTCCAAGCGGCTCAAGGATCAGTTCAAGGTCGAGGCGGTTCTTTCGACGCCGAAGATTCCCTACCGCGAAACGATTACCGCCAACGGCGAGGGGCATTACCGGCATAAGAAGCAGACCGGCGGCGCCGGGCAGTTCGCGGAGGTGTATCTGCGGATTTCGCCCGCTCCGGAATATGAGTTCGTCAATGAAGTGGTCGGCGGAACCATTCCCAAGAACTTCATCCCCGCGGTGGAGAAGGGGGTCGCCGAGATGATGGATCGCGGTCCGCTGGTCGGCTGTCGCGTCGAAGGGGTCCGGGTTGCGGTTTACGACGGCAAGTATCACCCGGTCGACTCCAACGAAATGGCGTTCAAGATCGCGGCCCGGATGGCTTTCCGCGAGGCGATGAACCAGGCGAAGCCGGTTCTGCTCGAACCGGTGATGCGGGTGGAGGTGCATATCCCACACGCCTACACCGGCGACATTACCGGCGACCTCAATCACAAACGCGGCCGCATCCTCGGCATGGATATGGATGAGGGTATGGAGGTGGTTCAGGCGGAGGTCCCGCTGGCGGAAATGCACAAGTACGCCACGGAACTGCGCAGCATGACCCAGGGGCGCGGCTCGTTTGAGATGCGCTTTGTCCGCTACGAGCAGGTGCCGGCCAACGTCGCCGCCGAAGTGATTGCGAAACATCAGCAGGAGACCGAGGCGGAATAAGCGGATTTCACCGCGGAACTTTTGCAAAAACAGATCGGGACCGTTTTCCGGAAACAGGAAAACGGTCCCGTTGTTTCTTACGGCGTCGGGAAGGGGGAGAGGTGCCCCGCTCTTCCCGGCACGGGGAAACTTCAGCGTTCGCGGTGGTCGATGACCCGGCGCGCCTTGCCTTCGCTCCGCTGAATGGTGTTGGGCGCCACGAGCTTGACGCGGACGCGGATGCCGATCAGTCCTTCGACTGCCGCGGTCAGGCGATGCTGCAGCTCCTCCATCGAACGCACCTTGTCGGAGAAGAGCTCCTCGTTGATCTCGACGTCCACTTCGATGTTGTCGAGGCCGTTTTCGGTATAGAGGATAATGTTGTAGTGGGGCATCGTCCCTTCGACCGAGAGGAGCGCCGTTTCAATCTGCGACGGGAAGACGTTGACGCCGCGGATGATGAACATATCGTCGCTGCGGGAGCTGATCCGCTCGATCCGGCGCAGGGTGCGGCCGCATTCGCACGGCTCGGCGATGATCCGGGTGAGGTCGCGGGTGCGGTAGCGGATCATCGGCATGGCCACCTTGGTCAGCGTCGTGAGCACCAGTTCGCCGAATTCCCCGTCCGGGAGAACCTCGCCGGTTTCCGGATTGATGATCTCCGGATAGAAATGGTCTTCGAAGATGTGCATGCCCTTCTGGCAGCGGCACTCGATGCCGACGCCGGGGCCGATGATTTCGGAGAGGCCGTAGATGTCGTAGGCTTTGATGCCGGAGGCCGCTTCAATCCGCTTGCGCATTTCTTCGGTCCACGGTTCCGCGCCGAAAAGCCCCGCCTTGATCGGGAGCTTGCGCATATCGATCCCTTCGGCGGCGGCCTGTTCGATCATGAAATTGAAGTAGGAGGGGGTGCAGCAGATGGCGGTGGTGCCGAAGTCGCGCATGAGCATGATCTGCCGCTTCGTGTTGCCGCCGGAGGTCGGAACCACCGTCGCGCCGAGCGCCTCCGCTCCGTAGTGAGCGCCGAGTCCGCCGGTAAAAAGGCCGTAGCCGTAGGAGACCTGAATGACGTCGGTGCGGTTGAGTCCGCAACTGGCCATGGCGCGCTTGACCACCTCCATCCAGACTTCGAGGTCGGAACGGGTGTAGCCGACGACGATCGGCTTGCCGGTCGTGCCGCTGGAGGCGTGGAGCCGGACCACTTCGGACATTGGAACCGCGAACAGTCCGAAGGGATAGGTGTCGCGCAGGTCCGCCTTGACCATGAAGGGAAGTTTGGCGATATCGGCGAGAGTGCGGACGTCGCCGGGGACGAGTTTGCGCTCTTCCATCCGGCGGCGGAAGAGTTCGACATGGTCGTAAGAATGTTGAACCACTTTGCGAAGCCGTTCCAGCTGGAGTTCGCGCAGATAGTCCTGCCGCACGAAATCCAGGGCGCTCAGATCATCATTCAAATAAAGCGAACCCATTTCAAAATCCTCATAATAAAGTTAATCTAAGAATATACACCCGCTTGCGGAAAAGCTCAAGTCCCGGATGTGAGATTTTCCATTTCTTTCCCTCGCCCCGGAAGAGATCTTTGACCTCCTCCGCTTTACCCGTTCCGGGCGTTTGGGGTTGCCCGCCGGCCTCGCCCGGGGGGCGATCATTTCGAGGTCGTTGAAAGCGGTGACGTTGTCCATCACAATTGAGGTGACCCGGAGCGGGGTTACCCCGTTGAGTCCGCAGCTCCCCGAGGAGCCGCAGCATCAGCACCCGGAGACGGGCCGACGCGAGAGCGTTGGTGATGGAGCCGATAATCATAAGTCCCCCCTGGTGAGTTGAGGATAGCCGCCCGGTCGCGAGGGCGCAAAAAAGCGCACCCGGCAGATTTTGAATCTGTCGGGTGTGCACCGGCGGGCTGTTCAGCGCCCGGATTGGTTACTCGTTTATTCGATCAGCGCGAAGTATTTCTCATACTCCGGATCGTCGGGGAAGATAAAATAGGGCTGATTATGATGTTCCTTTCTCCAGAGAACGTCATACTCTTTCATCTCTGCGATAAAATCGGCCGGAGCGTCCTTTTTGACCACATCCACATAATACCCGCCACCAGCATCATCAATCAACAACGATGTTGTACCGGCGATGTATTCCTCCGGAACCCGGGTCATCAATATCATAGCAGGAACTCCTTTAACGTTTCTTCAATATAATCCGGATAGGAGCGATTTGCAAGTTCCTTGCCGGTTTTCAGTTCGGCGAAAAACTCATGCTCATTTTTCATCCCGTGATCGGAAATGGAAAAGCCTTCCCGTTTTGCCCGCGCAAGACAATCAACGAGCATCTTTTGCTTCGCCTTCCCGCCCGGTTTTGCGATGATGCGTTCGGAAACCGAGTGGTAAAGTTCATGCAGTGCGACCGACTCGACCTCCTTCCCCGCGTAAATGTTCGAGAGCAGCTCTTCATACTCCCCGTGTCTGCCGACCTTGAATTTTTTCCAGATCCCCGGATCATTTATGTGGACCGGGTTGAGCCGGAGAATGCCCGTTTCCGCCGAGTAGGAGCCGGGGGTTGAAAGTTTCATCGAGGAATCCACCATCACGGCTTTCAGCCCCTCCAGTCCGGTTTCCTGCTTGACTTTGCAGAGACAGCGGTTCAGCCGGTTGACCGGTTCCGCCTTCTTCACCCCGGCAAGGTCGATGATGACCCCCGGAAGGATTTTCCGCATTTCGTTCCGGGCGACGCTCGGGAACTTCGCGTCAAAGACGGGGGCCTCCTCGGAATCTTCCTGTTCCTCCTGATCCTCCCGCCGGAAAAACGCCTTGAAATTGTCGCCGAGCGACATGTTGTATTCGCGTTTCAGTGTATCCGCAACCTGGTCGCGGAATTTCCCGTCGTGGATCAGCGAGAGGTCGAACTCCTCGAACGCGTGCGCCGGGTCGAAGGCGAATCCGCTTTCCGGCAGCGGAGGAAGTTTCCCGCCGACAGAGATGCCGACCGACCGCGCCTCTCATGCTGCAAAACTTCGACTTGCGGAAAAAGGGGAGTCCGGGCCGGGAGAGATAAAGTGAACTGGTGCGCGGCGCGGGAATCGAACCCGCAAGCCTTGCGGCGCAGGAACCTAAATCCTGTGCGTTTGCCAATTTCGCCAGCCGCGCAGCGGAGAAAGTTTCCGTACTATACCGCCGGAAACGGAAAAATCAATTCCGGGATGCGGATTTTTCTTCGTCCGCCTTGGTCTCCGGCAGTTTCACCGGCGGCACGTCGAATGCCCCGGTGAGCTCCGTGCCGTGGCGGTAGGCCCAGATCACGCTCATGAGAGCGAGGAATCCGCCCACTAAATAGGCGCAGTCGAGGTTCAGCCCGAAGCCGACCGGACCGCCGTGTTCCGGACTGATCCAGAGGATGTAGGTTGCCACAATGAAGGTCATGAACGCCCCGGGCACCGCGGTGACCCAGCCCGGTTTCCGGCGCGAGACCAGCCAGACGGTGACCGCGGTCAGCGTGCAGGAGGCGAGCACCTGATTCCCCCAGGCGAAGTAGTTCCAGAGCTGGTTGAAGGTCTTGGCGCTCTGGTTCGACCACCAGAGCAGTCCGGAGACGATGGCGATCAGCGGCAGGCAGAGAATGATGCGGTTGCGGATTGACTTCTGATCGACGCCGACGATCTCCGCCAGGCTGAGCCGCATGCTGCGCATGGCGGTATCCCCCGAGGTGATGGCGAGGATGATGACGCTGATGACGGTGATCGCTCCGACGCCGCGCCCGAGGAAGTGGGTGGTGATCTCCGTGAGGACGTTGGTCGGATTCTCCGCCATCATCTGCGGGAAGAGGTTGTAGATCGCCAGTCCGGCGGCGGCCCAGATCATGCCGATGACCCCTTCGACCACCATCATGCCGTAGAAGCTCGACCGTGCCTGCTTCTCATGCTTCATGGTGCGTGCAATGATCGGCGACTGCGTGGCGTGGAAGCCGGAAAGAATGCCGCAGGCGATGGTCACGAAGAGCATCGGCAGAATCGGCATGTTGTTCTCCGGCGTGAACATCGCGGCCTTGAAGGCGGCGCTCTCCTCCAGCAGGGCGGGGTTGCCGATCGCTTCGTACATCAGCACGCCGAAGATCGCCAGCGTGCCGAGAATCAGCATCGCGCCGAAAAGCGGATAGACCGAGCCGATGATCTTGTCCACCGGGAAGAGGGTCGCGGCGATGTAGTAGAGGAAAATGCAGAGAACCGCGGTCCAGAAGAGCGCGTCCGAGGGCCAGAATCCGTCGATCAGCCGGGCCGGAATGTTGATGAAGACCGCGACCACCAGCAGAAGCAGGAAGATCATGAAGAGCGAGAAGATGAAATAGAAGGTCTTCCCGGTGGTCATCCGGATGAGGGCGGGCAGGTTGGCGCCGTCGTGGCGCAGCGACATCATTCCGGCGGTGAAGTCGTGGACCGCGCCGCCGATGATGTTGCCGATCGGGATGATGACGAAGGCGATCACTCCGAATTTGATCCCGAGGATGACGCCGATCACCGGGCCGACGCCGGCGATGTTGAGCAGCTGGATGAGCATGTTCTTCCAGTGGGGCAGTTCGACGTAATCGACGCCGTCGGCGCGGGTTTTCGCCGGAGTGGGGCGATCGTCCGGCTCCAGGATGTTTTCGATGAATTTCCCGTACGTGCAATACCCGACGATCAGAATCGCCAGCCCCAGAAGAAACAGCAACATGATTTCTTACCCCGATGAGTTGATTTGTTCCATACCGGTAACAGATTAATATACATCACCGGGGGGAGAAATGCAACCTTTTTTCGCAGGAAAGGTTTCAGCTTCCGGCCTCCTGCGGCGCAAGACGGACCCCTTCCGGAAGGGTGATTTCCGGCGCCTTGCCCGCTTCCTGTTCCACCAGGATCGTTCCACGGGGAGTCGGCACGCCGATGCGCATCCATTCCAGCCCGGCGAGCCGGGGGGAGGCGGTCAGTTCGCTGCGTCCCGGCCGGGTGAACCGGATTCCGGAGAGCGTCTCGCTCAACCAGAAACAGGGTGCGGAAGCCCAGCCGTGGCAGAGGCTGTGACGCAGCCCCTTGTAGCAGTAGTTTCCGTAGTCCGCATGAAGGTCGCGCATTCCGGGAGGAGTGAGTTCGTCGATGCGGCCGGAGTTCTCCAGCCAGTCGAGGTTGAAATCCTCCCAGAAGGTGGTTGCGCCGCGGTCGATCATCGCGCCCCAGTAAGTGCGGATCAGCTGAAGACCCTCCGGGATGTGTCCCAGTTCGGCCATGGCGTCGAGCACAAAGGCGCCGCCGAAGGTGCTGATGTTCTTCCCGGGCGAGGCGAGGAGAGTTTCGCTCCGGTCGGCGATGCCGCCGAGGATCTGCAACGCGGCGGCGGTCTTGTTCTCTTCGCAGGCGGGACGGTGGCCGGCGAGCCGGGCGACGTTACTGCGGCAGAGTTCCAGAAGCTGTCTGTCGTCGAGGGCGGCGGCGAGTTCCGCTCCCCGGCGGAAGGCGAACGCCATCAGTCCCTGCAGCCCGGCGTGCATTGCGACGGCGTCGTCATTGCTCGGCCAGTCGAGGAACCGGCGCGGCGGCAGCTGTTCTGCGCCGGTTGAGTCGATGTAGGAGGTGAATTGTTCCGCCAGGCCGCGCAGGTAGCTCTGCTGTTCCCGGAGATATTCGAGATTGCCCGAGGCGCGAAAATATTCGCTCTGACAGATGATCCACCAGAGCGAATAGCTGGTGATGTTGTTCATCGTCGCGGGCAGGGGGGTGTCGTCGCGGACGAAGTCGAGACTGCGGGGGAGAATTTCGTGGCATCCGTACGCGGCGATCACGCTCTTGAGTTCCGGATAGAGGTCGCCCATCCAGACCAGCCGGTCGCGTTTGACGCCGTCGAAGAGGTAGTTCCCCATGCAGAGCCGGACGGTGCGCCGGGCGGTCTCCCAGATCTGGTTGAGCCGCGGATCACTGCACTCGAAGGAGCCGCACTCGTCGACGGAATATTCCAGGGAAATTGCGAGAATGTTCTGCAGTTTGAGCTCTTCAATCGCGTCGATTCGCAGGAAGCGGAATCCGGTCGTACCGTATTCGAACGTTCCGAACGCGGGCAGCAGCAGTTCGGTGTCGTGGATGGCGTGGGTCTGATCCGGACTGCCCATCGCCTCGGACGCGGATTCGCCGAACCGCAGGCGACAGCGCCCGCCGGTGCGGGTGACGATGGCGGCGCCGCCGGCAAGTTCGGTTCCGAAATCCAGCAGCAGGGCGCTCCCGGCCGGAAGCAGGGTGTCGTGGTCGCAGTGAAATGAACACTGGCACTGCTCCTTGTTGAGAAAGCGGCTTCCATCGCAGTTGGAGCTCCAGACAATCCGGCGGACCGGCAGATAGGTTTTCCGGCAGGCAAATGAGTTCATCGTTCTTCATCCCATGGTTGGATTGTTCAAAAATTTCTGCATTGTCCTCACTATACCGGAAGCTCGACGGTTTTTCTATGGATTTTATCACAAAAAACAGGATATTGTCACAAAAGATATTGACTCTTTTTCCCGGGGAAGATATATTGACGGAAAAGACAGGAGAGAAGGATGGATCTGGCGAATACACCGTTTTGCAATGTGCGCGATTGGTACCGTGTTCCGGCAGTTTACCCGGCGGAAACGTTTCAATATTCCGGGGTTCACGCGTGTTTTCTGGAGGGGGTGCCTTACCACGGCAGGCCGACCCGCTTCTTCGCCTGGTGGAGTTTGCCGGCGGGAGCCTCACCCGAAAATCCGGTTCCCGGCATCGTGCTGGTGCACGGCGGCGGAGGAACCGCGTTCGCCGACTGGGTGGAGCTGTGGAACCGGCGCGGCTATGCGGCGATTGCGATGGATACCTGCGGCCATGTGCCGTGCCGGGAGCTGACGGGCTACTGTCAGCGGTGGCCCTCGCATGAACATGCCGGTCCGGCCGGATGGGGACGGATGGAACAGGCGGAACTGCCGCCGGAAGAGCAGTGGCCCTTCCAGGCGATTTCCGCAGTGGTTTCGGCCCATTCGTTTCTCCGGTCCCGGCCGGGAGTCGACCCGGAACGGATCGGCGTGACCGGCATCTCCTGGGGCGGCTTCCTCACCTGCATTGCGGCGGGGGTGGATGAGCGGTTCCGTTTCGCCATTTCAGTCTACGGCTGCGGGGCGTTCAATGAATTCTCTTCTCAGCTGAACTACGAGCACCCGGATGCAACGCCGGAATTGCGCGAGCGCTGGTTTTCGCTCTGGGACCCGGTGCGTTACCTGGCCGGCGCCCGGCTGCCGGTGCTCTTTTTCTCCGGAACGAACGATTTTGCCTTCCCGCCGGATGCACTGGAACGCTCCTTCGACGCGGTTCCCGATCCGCGGAAACGGCTTTCGGTCAAGGTGGCTTACCCGCACAACCATACGGATTCCTGGAAGGAGGAGACGATTTTTGACTTCGCCAATGCGTCGCTCACCGGCCGGGCGCTTCCGGAGCTTTCGGCTCCGTGGCGGGAGGGAAAGTACCTGGTGACCCGGTTGCATTCCGCGGGCGAAGTGAGGGCGGTCGAATTCAACAGCACCCGGGCCGAAGGGTATTGGAGCGACCGACGCTGGAATACCATCGTGCCGGAACGTCAGGGGGATCTGCTCCGGGCGGAGATTCCGCGCGGGATGACCGCCGCCGGATTCAATCTGTTTGACCGTCAGGGCTGCTGCTGGAGCTCTCCCTTCTGGTTCCGGGAGTGATTTTCCGGGCGCGGGGCGTCTGTTTTGGCCGGACTGTCCGCCGCTTTCCGCCGCCGATCCGGTGAAAAAAAGAGAAAATATTGCAAGTGCCCGTTGAAATTTTTGCGGATAGAGGTATGCTATAAGAAAGGCAATCGGCAAGGTCATCAGGGAAACAGAACAGCTGCGGAACCCATAGGAACCCATTTCAGGTCAATTTATGGAGCGATTCAGAGAGCTGTACCGGTTTGTCCGGCCGTACCGGGGATTGCTGGGGGTAAGCATCATTTTCCACATGTGCAGCACCGGGCTCGGGCTGCTGATGCCGCTGGTTCTCAAGGTCATCATCGACAAGGCGCTCGGCGGAGCGGATCACAGTCTGCTTTTCGTGCTCCTCGGCGGGGTGATTCTGCTCTACTGGGTGCGGGCGTTCTTCTTTTACGCGAGCAACTACTTCACCAACTATCCGGTGCAGCGGATGCTGTTCGACCTGCGCGTCCAGCTTTTCAAGCATCTGCAGAGCCTTTCGCTGCGCTTCTATCAGGAGTACCGGACCGGGAAACTCATCTCGAACATTCTGACCGACGTGGCGGCGCTGCAGGCGATGATTTCCACGGTGATCGTCGGAATGGCGTCCAACCTCTTCTCGCTGGTTTTCATCAGCATCATGTTGATCGTGCTCAGTCCGAAGCTGTCGCTGATCTGCGTGGTGATGCTGCCGGTGGTCTATTTCGTCTTCTCCAGCTTCCGGCGCTCGCTGCGGCGCCGTTCGATGATGTTGCGCGAACACATGTCGGAGGTGTCCGCCAACCTCGCCGAGGTGATCAACGGCATCAAGGTGGTGAAGTCGTTCGGCAAGGAGCGTACGGAAAACCGGAATTTCATGGAGAAGCTCAAGCCGACCTTCGATATGTCGCTCAACCTTTCGATGCGGAGCATTTCATTGTCGATCGTGATGGACCAGCTGATGGTCTACAGTCTGGTGGCTGTGCTCGGATTCGGCGGTTACATGGTTTCCGAAGGGGAGATGTCGGTGGGGGAACTGGTGGCGTTCTACACCTACATGCAGATGTTCTTCGGGCCGGTGGCGGCTCTGACCAATTTTGCCCCGGCGATCAGCGAGGGCGGCGTCAGTGCGGAACGTCTGCTGAATCTGATGGATGCAGTCCCGGAAATCAAGGAGCGGGAGCACAGCGTCCATCTCCACCACGCGGATGGTTACGTCGTGTTCGACCGGGTGGGCTTCCAGTACGCCGCGAACCGGCCGGTGCTGGACTCCTTTTCGCTGGATATTGAACCGGGGCGGAAGGTGGCGCTGGTCGGTCCCTCCGGCTCGGGGAAGTCGACGGTGGCGAGTCTGCTGATGCGCTTTTTCGACGTCAGCCGGGGGCGGATTCTGCTCGACGGAATCGACATTCGCGATCTTTCGACCGAATCATTGCGCCGTCACATCGGCATTGTGTTGCAGGAATCCTTCCTCTTCAGCGGTACCATTGAGGAAAACATCCGCTACGGCAGACCGGGCGCCAGCTTTGAAGAGGTGGTGGAGGCCGCGAAGATGGCCAATGCCTACGAATTCATCCGCGAGCTGCCCAACGGGTTCCGCACCGAGGTCGGCGAGAACGGCGTCTCCCTCTCCGGCGGGCAGAAGCAGCGGATTGCCATCGCCCGGACCGTGCTTCACAATCCGGCGGTGCTGCTCCTCGACGAGGCGACCAGCGCGCTGGATACGATCTCGGAGGCGGTGGTGCAGCAGGCGCTGGACAAACTGATGGAGAACCGCACGACGATCATCATCGCGCACCGGCTTTCGACCGTACGCAACGCCGACTGCATTGTGGTGCTCAAAGACGGCCGGATTGCTCAGATGGGGCGGCATGAACAGCTGCTGCTTCAGGATGGGCCGTACCGCAGTCTCTATGCGATGCAGCTCAAGGAGCAGAAAGAGCATGACTCCCCCAACTACGAGGCCGGCCGGTTCGGGATGGCTTCGAAAGGAGGGAAGGCATGACCGCTCCGGTGCACAAATCGGGATTCCGCTGGACGATGCATATCTTCGCGGTGACTGGATTTTTTCTGGTCTTTCTGGTGATTTGCGGAGTTGTGGCGCTCTTCGTCGTGGAGATCGAGGATGTGATCTATGCGGATGGCCGCATTGTCTCCGAACTGCCGTTCGATGTGATCAGCCATGTGGACGGCAGGGTGATCCGGCTCAATTTCGAGGAGGGGGACGATGTGAAAGAGGGGGATGTGATCGCCGAGGTCGATCCCATGCAGTACGAGGAGGAGTATGTCGCAATCGAGTCGGCAATTCGCGAATACGAGGCCGAGCGCGATGTCAAGGCGGCGGAACTTGCCGCGCTGGAGAGCAATCCTCTGCCGAAAGAGCTCTGGTATGCGGAGACCAACCTGCGGGAAAGTGAAGAGCGGGCCAAGCGCACCGGGGCGCGGCTGAAACGGCTGCAGAAGCTTCGCGAGACCAACGCCATTTCGCAGAAGGAGTTCGAAGACACGGAAATCGAAAACATCAAAACGCTGGCGGAGGTCGCCCGCGCGCGGGAAAATTATGAGAAGGTGAAATCCGGACTCGGCGAAAAGAATGTCGAGAAGGCGCGTCGCGACGTCGCGCTGGTGCAGGCGAAGATCGATGGCCGCCGGGCGGCGTTGAAACTGGCGGAGCGCCATCTGGCCGACTGCCGGATTGTGGCGCCGTCGGATGGCCGTCTGGTCAACATTCCCTGTAAATTCACCATGTATGTGGAGAAGGGGAAGGTGGCGGCGAAGATGTCCTCCGGCAAGGAGATTCATGGAATGGCCTACGTCAACGAAGGGGTGGTCCGCAAGGTTCGCCCCGGGCAGAAGGTGCGCATTTCCAGCGGCGTCTTCAACCGGCTGGAGTTCGGCAGTTTTGAGGGGACGGTGGAGCGGGTGTATGATACGCCGGAACCCGGGCAGAGCACCACTGCCGGCACCAAATATCCGGTGGAAATCCGCATCGAGCCCCGCGGCCGCAAGCTTAAACTGGGTTCCTCGGCGGAATTTGCGATCGTCGCCGGTCGCGAACCTGTCATCTACTCGTTCCTCGGCATGTCCCGCGAAGATTTCCAGCGCCGCCGCGCCGAGCGGGAGGCGATGAAGCGGAAGCAGCAATGAGCTGGGTTTTCTGCTGTTCCGGAGAATGCCGCGCCGAAATCCGGTTGATTCCCGTGCCTTTCTCCCGAACGGACCGCTTGAAAAGCCTTTCCGGCAAAGTATATTAATTCGATTGTCATCGAAATCGGGAAAGGCAAACGAGAAAATGGATATTTTTGAGGCGATCATGATGGTCTGTTTCGGTGCGAGCTGGCCGGCTTCCATCTGGAAAACGATCAAAGTGAAAAATCCGGTGGGGAAGAGCATCATCTTCCTCTGGCTGGTCGAGATCGGTTATCTCTCCGGAATCATCTACAAAATTTCCAATCCGGACTGGGTGATCGCCCTCTACATTCTCAACGCCCTGATGGTCGGCACCGATCTTGTCCTCACCTGTCGCTACCGCCGGATGCGCGCCCGCGGCGAACTGAAGTAGAGGGCAAAAAAAATCCTCCGCACAAATGCGGGGGATTTTTTTGCGGGTGAAGCGGCACCGCAATCAGCGCCAGGCGGCTTCTTCCCACATGGCGCGGCTGTAGAAGGTGTTGCCGGAAATGGAGACGTTGAAGACCGGTTTGTCCTTGTCCGCCATATGCCAGGAACAGCGGACCGTCGGGAAGAAGCTCAGGATGCTGGAGTACTTGATATCCTTGAACTGCCCCTCTACCTCACAGGTGCCGGAACGGATGTCCTTGATCTTCTTCATCTGCCAGCTGAGGGTATCCGATGCCAGCTCCTCTTCGGTGCCGAACTGGCATTTTGCATCGCTGAATTCGTAGAAGTAGCTGATCTTGTTTACGGCGGTATCCGGCTCGTTGTCGACATCGGTATTGGGATTGATTTTCCAATACACCCCTTTGCTTCCCTGCCGGTCATACGATGCCGCATACTGGGTGTCGTCGAGCCGTCGGGAGTTCCAGGCTTCCGGCGCGGTGTCCGGCGGATTGCCGTCTTTGGCGCAGTGATAGATGTTGCGGCTGCTCATGTAGGTCGGGAAGAGCCGGGAGATCCACGGTGCCATCCAGTCGCGGTGATCCCCGCGGTACTGGGTCAGCGCCAGCCCGAACTGCTTGAGATTGTTGAGACAGGCGGTGTCGCGCGCCTTCTCCCGCGAGCGGTTGAGTGCCGGCAGCAGAATGCCTGCTAAAATTGCGATGATTGCGATCACGACGAGGAGTTCAATCAGGGTAAAATTTTTTCTCATGTTTCCTGTTCCCCTTCCGGCTGGCCGGTCAGCCCGTGCCGGGTCTTTTCCCAGTAAAACGGTTTGGTGAAAATCTGCCAGAACCCTTTCCATGCCGCCAGCGAAATCATCAGCCAGTAGAGCGGCATGAGCAATGCCGCCGGTATCAGAAAATAGTAGTTGCGTTTGATACAGGCGGCAACTCCAATCCCTATAAATATAAAGTTCGCCGCGAACATTATCAAGGAACCTGCGAAAAAAATCTGCGAAAAAATCGACCAGAAGGCGTCTTCGCCCGGACCGGCGTAGACCAGCGGCCACGCCCGAAGGTAGAACGCTCCGAGGGGGATTCCCTGATAGCCGTCGTCGATGGTGTGCGGTCCGACCACCTGATCGAAGAAGCTCAGCCCGTGCGCGGCGCCGTGCAGCAGAAGACCGGCATAGAGCAGCAGCACCGCCCAGAAGATCAGGTTGGTGAGCATCATCAGCGCGCTGCCGCCGACGGCGAGAAAGCCGCCGAACGCGCCGTACAGCCCCAGCCGTTTCACCGTCCGGAAAGGGTTCCGGTAGTGAACCAGGTGGGTCTGAATGAACCCCTTGACCCAGCGTGACCGCTGGCGCATCCAGTTCCACAGCTGCGAGTTGGCCTCTTCGTAGGTGGTGGAGTTCACCAGCCGGGTGCGGTAGCCGCGTTCGTAGATGCGCAGACCCAGGTCGCAGTCTTCGGTGACGTTGAAGGGATCCCAGCCGCCGACCTCCCGCAGTCCGGCGGTGCGGAAGTGGTTGGAGGTTCCGCCGAGCGGCAGCGGCAGGCCGAAGAGGCTGTATCCGCTCAGCGTGAGGTCGAAGTAGGTGGAGTACTCCACCGTGAAGAGGCGGGTCAGGAGGTTGTATTTTGCGTTGAAGTAGTTGAGTTTTGCCTGCACGCAGAGCAGTTTCCCGCTTTTGTCGCGGCGGAAGACGGCGACCGCCTTGCGGAGCTGGTCCGGTTCCGGGGCGTCCTCGGCGTCGAAGATGACGCAGAACTCGCCGCGGGCGCGCTCCAGCCCGAAGTTGCAGGCGCGCGGCTTGGTTTTCGGCGGAGCGTCCGGGACGACGATCACTTCGCAGCAGGCGGGAATCCCCGCCTTTTCCAGCGCTTCGCGGGTTTCGCTGTCGTCCGCTTCCAGCAGCAGTTTGATGTCCAGCTTCTCCGGCGGATAGTCGAGCCGCTCCATGTTGCGGACGATCTTTTCTGCGATATTCGCTTCGTGATAGAGCGGCAGCAAAATGGTGTAGACCGGCAGCTCCTCCGCCGGGATGGCGGCCGCTTCTTCCGCGCTTACGATCTCTTCGCCGCGTCCGAACCAGGAGAGCAGCGCCGCGCCGCCGCGGAAGAATGCCGCCGCCGCGTACCAGAACATCAGGATTCCGGTGACCAGAAAGATGAAGTAGTCCCAGCGGAATTTGAGCAGCAGCAACAGCAGCAGTGCCGCGGCGAGATAGTAGATCTTCTGGCCCCGCGAAGTTACGTTGACAGCACATCCGCCGGGGTGCTGTTCGATAAATTCACGGGTGAGACGGTCGAGCTGAGTGCGATCCTGTTTCATGTCGTTTCCCGGAGTGTCGTTTTATTTACCATACAGCCGGAACGCCCAAATGCAACCGTCCCGGCGGAGCGGAACGAATATTTTCTTTCGAAAAAAAATTCCGCGGCTGAAAAAATCGGAAGTGTGTGCTATATTATGTGGTTTATCTGTATTCTGAAATGCATCAACAGGAGTCTGTAATAGAAAATGAGTACGCAAGAACCGTTGCCGAGAGCCTATGAACCGGCTCAGGTCGAAGCGAAATGGTTCCCGAAATGGGAAGCCGCCGGGAATTTTCACGGGAAACCGAATCCGGAGAAGAAGCCGTATTCCATCGTCATCCCGCCGCCGAACGTCACCGGCATTCTCACCCTCGGGCACGTGCTCAACAACACGCTTCAGGACATCCTCTGCCGCTATCACCGCATGAAGGGCGAGGAGGTCTGCTGGTTCCCCGGCACCGACCACGCCGGCATCGCCACCGAGGCGCGGGTCGAGAAGTACCTGCGCAAGGAGGAGAACACCGGCCGCGACGAGCTCGGCCGCGAGGAGTTCATCCGCCGCGTCTGGCAGTGGAAAGGGGAGTTCGGCGGCAAGATCATCCGCCAGCTCCGCACGCTGGGCTGCTCCTGCGACTGGGAGCGGGAACGCTTCACGATGGATGAAGGACTTTCCGAAGCGGTCCGCAAGGTCTTCGTCGAACTCTATCACAAAGGCTATATCTACCGCGGTCAGCGGATGATCAACTGGTGCCCGGTCGCCAAGAGCGCGCTCTCCGATGAAGAGGTGATCTACAAGGAGGTGCCCGGCAAGTTCTATCACTTCCGGTATCCGCTTGCCGACGGCTCCGGCTATCTGGTGGTGGCGACCACCCGTCCGGAGACCATGTTCGGCGATACCGCGGTGGCGGTCCACCCGGATGACGAGCGCTACAAGCATCTCATCGGCAAGATGGTGCGCCTGCCGCTCACCGACCGGGAGATTCCGATCATCGCCGATGAACACGCCGACCCGACCAAGGGAACCGGCTGCGTGAAGATCACCCCCGCCCACGACCCGAACGACTTCGAAGTCGGCCGCCGCCACGGGCTGGAAGTGATCAACATCATGAATCCGGATGCTTCGCTCAACGCCCGCTGCGGAGCGCAGTTCGAAGGGCTCGACCGCTTCGTGGCGCGTGACCTCTGCGTCAAACTGCTCGAGGAGCAGGGGCTGGTCGAGAAGATCGAAGACATCCGTCACGCGGTCGGTTACTCCGAACGGGGCGATGTGCCGATCGAGACGCTGGTGAGCTATCAGTGGTTCTGCAACATGAAGGAGCTGGCCAAACCGGCGATCGAAGCGGTGAAGTCCGGCAAAATCAAATTCTACCCCGAGCGGTGGAGCAAGACCTATTTCCACTGGATGGAGAACATTCAGGACTGGTGCATCTCCCGCCAGATCTGGTGGGGGCACCGGATTCCGGCCTGGTACAACGACGAGAACGGCGAGATCTACGTCGGCATGGAGGCGCCCACTGCGCCCGGCAAGTGGCGGCAGGAGGAGGATGTGCTCGACACCTGGTTCAGCAGCTGGCTCTGGCCGTTCTCGATCATGGGCTGGCCGAAGGAGACCGAGGAGCTGAAATATTTCTACCCGACCTGCGACCTGGTGACCGGCCCGGACATCATCTTCTTCTGGGTGGCGCGCATGATCATGGCCGGGTGCGAATTCATGAAGGAGATTCCGTTCCGGAACGTCTACTTCACCAGCATCATCCGTGACGAGCAGGGGCGGAAGCTCTCCAAGTCGCTCGGCAACTCGCCCGATCCGCTCGATGTGATCGCGGAGTACGGCGCCGACGCGCTCCGCTTCTCGATCGTCTACATCGCGCCGGTCGGCATGGACATCCGCTACAGCAACGAGAAGTGCGAACTCGGCCGGAACTTCGCCAACAAGCTGTGGAACGCCTGCCGCTTCCGCCAGATGCAGGGGGGAGTCTCCGCCGGGTTCCGGGAGCTGGATCCGGCTGTTCTCGCCTCGCTCTCCTGCGACGAGCGCTGGATGCTTTCGCGGCTTGACGCGGCGATCAGTTCGATTACGACGGCGCTGGCGGAATTCCGTTTCCACTCTGCCGCGCACGAGCTTTACGATCTGGTCTGGTCGAACTTCTGCGACTGGTTCATCGAGGCGGAGAAGGTTCCGATGCGCGCCGGCGGCGCGGAGAAGGAGCGGGCGCTGGCGGTGCTCGACTATGCGCTGTTCCGGATTCTCCGGCTGCTGCACCCCTTCATGCCGTTCATCACCGAAGAGCTGGCGCATCAGATGGGCTTCGTCGCCGACGGGGCTTCGATCATGTACGAGTCGTTCCCGGAGACCGATGCGTGCTGCTCCGCCGATCCGGCCGAACTCGAACGGGTGGACGGGAAGTTCGAACTGGTCCGCGGCGGCCGCTTCCTGAAGGCCTCCTACAACATTCCGGATGGCAAGAAGGTGAAGTTCTACGTCAAGGCGGTCGACGCCGATGCTCTGGCGTTCTTCCGCGAACAGGAGCCGTCGCTCCGGAGCCTGCTCAACGCCGAGGAGATCGAATTTTCGCTCGACGACTTCGACAGTGCCGCCCGCGGTGCGGCGCCTTCGCGGCTCTGCCGGTTCGGAACGATCTACCTGCCGCTGGCCGATCTGATCGACGTAGCCGCCGAGCGGAAAAAGCTGGAAAAACAGCAGAAGGAACTGCAGGGCTGGATCGCCGGTTCCCGCGCCAAACTCAGCAACGAACGCTTCCTGGCCAAAGCGCCGGAACAGGTGGTTGCCGATGCCAGAGCGCACCTCGCCGAGCTGGAGGAAAAGCTTGCCCGGACCGAGGAGATGCTCAACTCCCTGCGGTAAGTTCCGCTTGTGCCAAAAAAATGAGCCGGAGTGCGAACGTGGCGCTCCGGCTCATTTTTTTTCTTTGTAACGCGCTCTCAGTTGTCGAAGAGCCAGGTGGAGAGATAGCGTTCTCCCGAATCCGGTAGCAGGACGACGATCCGCTTCCCGGCCCACTCCGGGGTGCGGCTGAGCTTCAGTGCCGCCGCGAGCGCCGCACCGGAGGAGATGCCGATGAGGAGACCCTCCTCCTTCGCCGACGCGCGGGCGACTTGCCCCGCCTCTTCGGCGGAAATTTTGAAGATGCCGTCGATCACGTCGGTGTCGAGCACTTTCGGCACGAATCCGGCGCCGATGCCCTGCAGTTTGTGCGCGCCGGGAGCCTCGCCGGAGAGCACGGCCGAGGTGTCCGGCTCCACCGCGAAGATCTTGACGGCGGGATTCTTCTCCTTGAGAACTTCCCCGACGCCGGTCAGGGTGCCGCCGGTGCCGACTCCGGCGACGAAGGCGTCGATTTTCCCGTCGGTGTCGCGCAGGATCTCCTGCGCGGTGGTCCGGCGGTGGATGGCGGGATTGGCCGGATTGCCGAACTGCTGCGGAATGAACGAGCCGGGATTGGCCGCATGCAGCTCTTCCGCGCGGTCGATCGCGCCCTGCATCCCGGCCGCGCCGGGGGTGAGCACCAGTTCCGCGCCGTAGGCGGCCAGCAGTTTGCGCCGCTCGACGCTCATCGTTTCGGGCATGGTGAGGATCAGCCGGTAGCCTTTGACCGCGGCGGCAAGGGCGAGGCCGATTCCGGTGTTGCCGCTGGTCGGTTCGATGATCAGCGCACCGGGTTTGAGCAGGCCGCGCGCTTCGGCGTCCTCGATCATCGCGAGTCCGACGCGATCCTTGACGCTGCCGCCCGGATTGAAATATTCCACCTTCGCCAGCACGTCGGCTTTGCCGTCGTTGAGGCGGTGAATGCGAAGCAGCGGCGTGCCGCCGATCAGTTCGGTGATGTGGTCGAAGATTCTGCCCATGGTGTCCTCCTCCTGAAGTTGCAGATGTAAGTTCTGATCCTTACAATATAGTGCCCGGGAGAAAAAATACAAGCCATCCCGCGTCCGTTCCCGGCGGAAACGGACACGGAACAGCTTCCGGAATGCCGATGTCAGCCCCGGAGAAGGTGCGGTTCCGGACGCAGCAGTTCCTCCAGCAGCCGGAGTGCGCGCGGCGAAAACTCCGGCGTCTCCTGCTTCTGCCAGCTCCGGCCGCCCAGTCCGCTGATCTCCTCGGAGGCGAGAAGCGGTCTGCCGGGGGAGGGGAGGCGGGTCAGGTAGAGCGCCTGCTCGAACACCGCGTTCCGGTGGCGGACATTCTCCGGATCGAGCCGGTTTCCGGTCAGCGAAGCGAGATCGGCTTCGGCGGTGACGAGCGCGCCGCGCCGCCGCTCCTCCGGGAGGGCACACCACTCGGCGGAGTCGAGGTGGGTGGCGAAATACCGTTCCGCTTCCGGAAAAAGTTCTTCGATATCCATCGTCATGATTCTCCTCTTAGAAAAAAGGCGGCGCGGAAATGGAGGAATCCGCGCCGCCCCGGGATCAGTTGCCCGCCTTGATGGCGGCCAGCGCCTCACTGCTCGACTGCAGATTGGAGATGCGGCAGATCCGCTGCGCCGCGTTCCGGAAGACGAAGGTGAGTTCGCCGAGCGCCATCCGCTTGATGCCGTCGAACCCCTTCGGGGTGGCGTCGGTATCGGTGATGGCGCGCCCGTTCAGGCTGGAGAGTCCGAAGCCGGCGGGGTCGAGCACCCAGACGTCGGTGTCCGGCACATCCGGATCGGCCATGATGGTCATGCCGCGGCCGTTGATCTCGTTGACCACGACTGCGACGTAGGCGCCGCGCCGGTCGTCGGAACGGAGGATCTGAAGCTGATTCTTGTATTCGCAGGAGAGGACGCGCGCCTGTCCGGGCGAACAGAGAATCTGCGTCGGATCACCGCCCGCACCCATGACCGCCTGGGCGGCGTCGTTGACCAGCGTGCTGTCCAGCTTCGTCGTGAGCGCGTCGATCGCGGGCGAATTCGAACGGGTGCCGAAGAAGTAGAGGCCGCCCGCTTCGCCGCGGGTGGTCGCCGTCGCCTCGACCCGGCGGCCGAAGAGGGCGACACGGTTGAGGTCGCGGGCGAGTTCGCCGAGCGCGAAGGCGGTCTGACGGTTGAGCTGGTTGTCCGCCGAACCGAAGACGTTGATCGCCAATGCGGTTCCGGAGAGGATGATGTCCTTGCGGAAGATCTGACAGCAGTTGTATTCGCACGCACCGGTGAGGCCGGTTTCGTCGCCGTCGCCCGGATTGCTCCCCTCCGCGACCGGAGTGGAGACGATGTTGAGCACGTCACCGTCCTCCGGCATCGTCTTTTTGGACCCGTTCGCGGCGACGAGGGTGACGGTGAAGGTGGCGTCGTCGAGCGCGGTCACCCGGAAGAGCGCCGAATCGTTCCGCACCACCAGCAGCGTGCCGATTTTGATTCCGGCAAAGGAGGAGTCGGCGGGCGTGACCACGCCGGCTTCGGTGACGGTGGAGGCGGTGACGCTCCGGCCGGCGATCTGGTCTTCGAGCCACTCATGTTTCTGCTGCGTGGCGTTCTCCACCGGCTTGAAGTTGGAGATGAAGCGCGGTTCATCCTTGATGACGGTCGAAAGAATGTCCGAGAGGTCGCGTTTCTTGTTCTGGAAGCTGTAGCTGTACAACATGTTCGATACTCCTTATTTCTGGTTCAGTGCTGAAGGGATTCGGGGGCGGCGGCGATCATCCGGGCGAGTTCCGCGGCCGGGTCGGAGACGATGGCTCCGCCTGCTGCGGCAACCGGCGGCGTATCGGGCAGCCCGGCGCCGGGTTTGAGTTCCGTCTTGAAGAAGCGGGGCAGTCTGGTGCGCAGCTCCTCCATGAACGCTTCGGTCTGTTCCGACGAATCCACCTCGAGGGCGCCGCGTTCGCAGAGATATTCGAGGTAGTCGCGGTCGGTGAAGCGGTAGTGGTCGGCCAGCTCGTCCACCCGGCGGCGGAAGCGGAGTTCCCGGAGCTCCTTCTGCGCGGCGTCGCGTTCGGCTCCGGTTTCATCGGCGCGGCGACGCAGTTCGGCAAGTTCGCTTTCAAACTTGCGCCGGAGCTGTTCCGCTTCGGGCAGGGAACGGGTTTCGAGCTCCTCGACCCGGGCGCGGGATTGTTCGAGGTTGCGGGTGAGTTCCCGGTTCCGCTCTTCCAGCGCCCGGTTGGCGTCCCGGGTGCTGCGGAGCGAAACCGGATCGAAGTCGTCGGGGCGCAGACTGCCGAGGAAGGTTCTCTCCTCCTCCTGCAGTGCCTCCCCGGCGGCGGCTTTCCGGATGATCTCGGCAAGATGGATCATCGGTCCTGGTCTCCTTTCCTTTTTGGGGTTGTCGGCCGCGCATTCGGCGCGTACAAACTCAAAGGAAAATGTCAACCGGGAACGGAATTTTCAGCAGAAAAAAGCGGGGTGAGGAGAAATCCGCACCCCGCTTGCCAGCCGGCGAATCCGGCCTCTAAAGTTTTGCCAGACGGTGCTCGAGATCATCGAACACCTTGAAGAGGTCGTCGTAATGGAGCGTTGCATATCCGTCCAGCGGCGTGGGCTGAGCGTTGACGATCACGATTCTGCCGCCGCCGCTCCGGGTTGCCAGCGGCAGCGAGGCCGCCGGCTGGACGGTGAGACTGCTGCCGAGCACCAGCAACAGCTCCGCCTCCTCCATGTCGCGGAACGCCTGATCGAGCAGGTCGCTGTCGAGCGATTCCCCGTAGAAGACGATGTCCGGCTTGATAACGCCGCCGCAGGGACAGTGCGGCACTTCGCCCGCGAGCACCCGCGGCGCGATTTCGGCGTAACCGAACTCCTTCCGACAGCGCAGACAGTGGTGATGGGCCGGACTGCCGTGCAGTTCGTACACCTTCCGGCTGCCCGCCTTCTGATGCAGAAGGTCGATGTTCTGGGTGTAGACGCAGTGCAGCATGCCGTGCGCCTCCAGTCCGGCCAGCGCCCGGTGCACCGCGGCGGGATGAAACTCATCCAGCCGGTAGATGAACTCCTGTGCCCAGCGGTAGAAGAGTCCGGGATCCTCGAGAAAACAGTCGAGCGAGAGGATCTCCTCGACCTGCTTCCCGTGCCACGGCTGAAGGTAGACGCCGTTGGCTCCCCGGAAATCCCGGATTCCGGAGAGCGTGGAGATTCCGGCGCCGGTGAAGGCGATGGTGTTCCGGGACTCCCGGAGCAGTTTCCAGAGTTCGTCGTACATGGGCGGCTCCTTTGCCTCCGTCAGCGGCGGATGGTCGGACCGGGTTTTTTGCGGACCGAATAGCCGAAGTGACCCAGGCATTTGCCCAGTTCATAGTAGTGGCCGTGGGCGTAGCCGAGCAGACCGGCGTCGTCGATGCGGAATTTGCCGCTTTTGTCGATCAGCTCCTCCGCCGCCTGCACTGCGACCACTTCAGCGAGGAAGAGCGTATGGCTGCCGAGGTCGATCGACTGCGCCACTTTGCACTCCAGCACGAGCGGACACTCCGCCAGAACCGGCGCGCACACCTTGTCTCCGGCGACGGCGGTGAGATGCTGTTCGGCGATTTTATCGTGGTCGCGGCCGGAGACCACGCCGCACCAGTCCACCGTCTTCGCCAGCGAAGCCGGCGGAATGTTGACGGTGAAGACCCCCAGCTCACGGATGGCCGGGAAGGAGTGCCGTTCCGGACGGACCGAAATCGACACCATCGGCGGATTGCTGTTCACCGTGCCCGCCCAGGCGATGGTGACCAGATTCCAGGGGTACTTTTCGCCATCGCCGCTGCCGACCAGAACCACCGGCACCGGGGCGAGCTGTGTGCTGCCCGGCCAGACTGTTTTGCGGCTGAAATCCTTTGCTTTCTCCATCTTCACTTTCCCTCCAGCGTTGCTCGTTTATTTTCCAGCTCCTCCCACCTCTGATAGAGGCGGGCCGCTTCGGCGCGGGCGGCGTCCAGCTCGCGCTGAAGTTCCGCGGAGCGGCTGCCGTATTTTTCAAAAAAGTCGGGGTCGCCGAAACACGCCTCGATTTCGGCGATCTTTTCTTCGGCGGCGGTGACGGCCTCCTCCATCCCCTCGAGTTCGCGGTTCTCCTTGAAGGAGAGCTTCCGGGGCGTGCGCGCCGGGGCAGGGGAGGGGGCGGCGGAAGGTTTGGTTGTCTCCCGGACCGGAGCCGGTTCGGCGGCGGCGCGCCGTTCCCGCCGTTTTTCCAGACTGTAGTCGTAATCTCCGGGGGTGTAGACGATCTTCCCGCCGGGATCGAAGGTGAGGATTCCCGTACAGACCCGGTTGAGAAAGTAGCGGTCATGGCTGACCACGAGGAGACAGCCGCCATAGGAGAGCAGCGCCTCCTCGAGCAGCCGCAGGCTCGACAGATCCAGATCGTTGGTCGGTTCGTCGAGGATCAGAAAATTTCCGCCCTGCTTGAGGATCTTCGCCAATGTCAGGCGCGCCCGCTCGCCGCCGGAGAGATATTTGATCTTCGTGTTGATCCGCTCGTCTTCGAAGAGAAACCGCTTGAGGTAGCCCCAGACCGAAATTTTTTCGGTGCCGAGCTGAACGTTCTCCACCCCTTCGCCGATCTCCTCGAGGACGCTTTTTTCCGGATCGAGCACCAGCCGGGACTGGTCGATGTAATTGAACTCCACCGTCGGCGCCGCCACCGCTTCCCCCCGGTCCGGAATGAGGGAACCGGTGATGATTTTGAGCAGTGTGCTCTTGCCGATGCCGTTCGGACCGACCAGACCGATGCGCGAACCGGGTTCGAATTCGAAACTGAAGTCGTCGATGATCTTCCGGCTCCCGAAGGAGAGCGAGACGTTTTTGAGCTCGACCGTCTTGTTGCCGAGCCGGGAGGCCGCCGGAATCAGCAGCTCCATGTCGGAATCCCGGATCGGACCGGAACGGGCGGCGATCTCGTCGAACCGCTTCATTCTGCCGAGATTCCGTTTCAGCCGCGCCTTGGGGGAGCGGCGCACCCATTCGATTTCGGAGCGCAGAAAGCTCCGGCGTTTCTCTTCGGCGATGTCCTCGCGCGTCTCCCGCTCGGCCTTGGCGGCGAGGAAATCGGCGTAACTGCCTTGATAGCTGTAGAACTTCCCGTGGGAAAGCTCCACGATCCGGGTGGAAATCCGGTCGAGAAAACAGCGGTCGTGGGTGATGAAAAGACAGCTGCCGCGGTAATCGGCGAGGAAGTTTTCGATCCACTCCACCGTGCCGACGTCGAGATGGTTGGTCGGCTCGTCGAGCAGCAGCAGGTCGGGTTCGGCCACAATCGCCCGCGCCAGCGCAACCCGGCGCTGTTCGCCGCCGGAGAGGGTGCCGCAGAGCCGATCCCGGTCGGTGAGACCGAGTTTTTCCAGCACGAGATCGAGCTTGTTGTCGAGGTTCCAGCCGTCGTGCAGCATCAGCTGATGGTCGATGGCGGCGTGTTCGGGCGAGTTGACCGAAAGGGTTTCAAATTTGTGCTGGAGTTCCCGGAACCAGGCGAGCCCCTCCGCGACATTTTCCGCAATCGAACGGTTGCCGTCGAGCCGGAACTCCTGCGGAAGGAGCGCCACCCGCAGCTCCCGCGCCCGGGTAATCGAACCGCCGCCGGGAAGCTCCTCGCCGGTGATCAGACGGAACAGTGTGGACTTGCCGCTGCCGTTCCGGCCGACCAGCCCGACCCGTTCCCCGCTGGAAATGGAAAATTCCGTATTGTCGTAAAGTGTCTGCCGCCCGATGGAGAGCGACAGCTCTTCCGCGGCCCAGAGTACATTGTCAGCCATTCTGTTTCCTGCCGGTTTTATGCTGCGCCGCAGCTCAGCTGGCGCAGTGTTTCAGCGCTTCGGTGAGGCTGATGCCCAGCACCTGCCTCGTCCACTCCACGTCTGCGGCGGCGCGGTGGGCGTTCATCGACTTGTCGCTTTCCAGCTGGAAAAAGACCCGCAGGTTCTGCAAACTGTAGGAGGCCAGCCCCGGATGGGTCTTCTTCACCAGCCGCAGGGAGTCGAGCGTCTTCCCTTTCCAGAGCGGCAGCCCGGTTCGCGCCAGACTCTCCTGCAGAAACCCGAGGTCGAAGAAGGCGTTGTGCGCCACCAGGGTGCTCTCCTCCGCCAGCGTCAGAAACTTTCTGCCCACTTCGGCGAAGCGGGGCGCGCCGGACACCATCTCATCGGTGATATGGTGAACCGACACCGCTTTCGGAGGAATCCGCCGGCCCGGGTTGATCAGCGACTGAAACCGGGTGAGGGATCCATCCCGGTCGACCCGGACCGCCGCAAGTTCGACGATCCGGTCGTTCTCCGGACTCATCCCGGTGGTCTCCACGTCGAAGATCGTGAAGGGACCGAGCTCGTGCCAGATCAATTCGCGTAACCCTCCGGATGCTTGAGCTGCCACTTCCAGGCGGATTCGATGATGTCGTGGGCCGATTCAAATTTCGGCTGCCACTTGAGCATCGTGCGCGCCCGATCGCTGCAGGCGATCAGCCGGGCGGGGTCACCGGGACGGCGCGGGCAGATGTCGTATTTGACCTTGAGGCCGGTCACCTCTTCCGCGGCGTTGATGATCTCCTTGACCGACAGCCCGTTGCCGGTTCCCAGATTGTAGTGGCCGCTCTCCGGTGCGGAGAGCGCCAGCTCGTGCGCCTGGGCGAGGTCGAGAATGTGGATGTAGTCGCGGATGCAGGTCCCGTCCGGCGTATCGTAGTCGTCGCCGAAGAGCATCAGCTTTTCGCGCTTGCCGCGCACGGTCTGAAGGATCAGCGGGATCAGGTGGGTTTCCGGGCGGTGATCCTCACCGAAGTTCGGGGTGGCGCCCGCGGCGTTGAAGTAGCGCAGCGCGGCGTAGTTCATGCCGTAGATCTGGCTGTACCATTTGAGAACTTTTTCAAAGCAGAGCTTGGATTCGCCGTAGGGGTTGATCGGAACCTGCCGGTCGTTCTCGCGGATCGGAATCGACTCCGGCTGACCGAAGGTGGCCGCGGTGCTCGAGAAGACGAACATCTTCACGCCGCTTTCGACGGCGGCGTCGGCGAGGTTGATGCCGTTGGCGATGTTGTTGCGGAAGTACTTTGACGGATCCTTCATCGATTCGCCGACCAGAGAGAAGGCGGCAAAGTGCATGACCGCGTCAAATTTCCCTTCGCGGCAGACGCTCTTGATTTTTTCGCGGTCGGAGAGGTTGCCGAGGATGAACTTCGCGCGCGGGTCGACCGCCTGACGGTGACCGGTGAGCAGACCGTCGAAAATGGTGACGTCATAACCGTGATCGAGCAGGTATTCCGAGCAGGCGCTGCCGATGTAGCCGGCTCCTCCGGTGACCAGAACTTTCTTCATTTCTCAAGACTCCTGTGGTATGGGTGGTTGGTAAAACTCTTCTTTATTAAAAATACACTCGATCGCCGTTTTTTTCAACGTTCCGAAACAAATCTCCGCCAAATCTCCGGAAATGACGTTTTTTTTGGTTGTTTTGCTTGAAATTCCGGAAAAATGTGATATTTTCTTATACTCATGCTGATCGATGAAAAATCTATTTGATATAGAATCGAAAACGTAAGGAAAAAAGAAAAATGGCTCACACGAAATCCGCTCTCAAGCGTCTGCGCACCAGTCAGCAGGCCAACCTCCGCAACCGCATGCGCAACAGCGAACTCAAAACCATCGAGAAGAAGCTGCGCGCCGCCGTCGCCGCCGGAGAGACTGCGACCGCCGCCGAGCTGGCCAAGAAGTTCTCCAGCCGTCTGGACAAGGCTGCCAAGGTCGGAACCATCCATCCGAACCGCGTCGCCAACAAGAAGTCCCAGGCCGACAAGCTGATGAATTCGCTCGCGAAGTAATCTGCCCGGCAGGTCAGAAACGGCGTCTTCCCGGAGTGGCGGACGCCGTTTTGCATTTTTTGATTCCTCTTTTCCCCGGGTTCCCGGAAGATGATGTACAAAGTTTTTGTCTCGATTCTCGAGACGTTTCTGGTCTTCGGATTCGGAGCGCTCGCCTGGCGGCTTCGAATGATCAAATCCACGGATCTCGGCCGGCTCTCCCGGCTGACGCTCGATCTCTTCTTCCCGTTGCTGACCTTTTCGACGATCACCCGCAATTTCGACCCGTCGAATCTTTCCGAACTCTGGCTTATGCCGGTGCTCGGCATCGCGATCATGCTGGTCGGTGCGGTGATCGGTCACTATCTCAAGCGGTTTCTGCGCGACAAAACGCCCGCCCGGCTCGGCACCTTTCACCACATCTGCGCCATCAACAACTACGTGTTTCTGCCGATCATCATTCTGCAGAACGTCTGGGGGGAGCGCCACGTCGCGCTGCTTCTGCTGATGAACGTCGGTTCGACCATCGGCTTCTGGACGATCGGCGTGATGACCTTCACCGGCGGAGGTACGCTCGGGAAGGCGTTGCGGAGCATCTTTTCGATCAACGTGGCGGCGGTGGCGGCGGCTCTGCTGGTCTGCTTTCTCGGCATTCCGATTCCGGAACCGCTGGCCTATTCGATCCGCTACCTCGGCGATATCACGGTTCCCTTCATGCTGGTGGTGATCGGCGTGGCGCTGGTCCACTGCTTTCAGGGGATGCTCAAAGGGTGGTTCGACATGCTCTATCTGTCGCTGGTGCGGCTGGTGGTCATTCCGGTGGTGGTTCTGCTCCTGCTCCAGCTTCTGCCTCT
>NZ_DBEXAY010000128.1:0-28483 GCF_048170485.1 Victivallis sp.
GATGAAAGGAGAGGGCATATGGCAAACGACGAGACAAAAGAACTTGCGACACTTGCCGAAGTATTCAAGGCGCTCGGCCATCCGACGCGGCTCTGGATTGCGAAGCATCTGGAAGGGAAGGAGCTCTGCGTCTGTGATTTCGTCACCGGAACCAACGAGGAGTTTTCATCCATCAGTCAACATTTGAATGTTTTGAAGAAGGCACATGTGGTGGAGTGCGAGAAACGCGGCAAACATGTGTTTTACCGCCTCGCCTATCCCTGTATCCCGTGGATGGTCAGCTTCATGGAGGCGCGGGACGCGTTCAGCCGGCTCTCCCCTGAGGAGCAGGCCCGCAATCTGGAGGTGCAGCGGCAGAAACTCATCGACCATCTGATGAATCAGAAAATGTGATTTTTTCGGGGAATTTATTTCATCGTTTTATTAAATAATAATATGAGGAGGAATCAATGACGACATTCAGCTACACCCACCCTCGGAATATTCTGGTGGCGACACTGCAGAGGCTTTACGATTATGGAATGACTACGACCTCCGGCGGAAACATCTCGCTCAAGGATGACGACGGGAACATCTGGATCACACCGGGCGGAATCGACAAGGGCTCTCTGCGGCCGGAGGATATCGTCAAGGTCACGCCGGCGGGGCAGGTGATCGGCATTCACCGGCCGAGCTGCGAATTGCCCTTTCATGCCGCGGTGTACTCCCGGCGCCGTGACGTCCGGGCGGTGCTGCATGCGCATTCGCCGGCACTGGTGGCGTTCAGCATGATCGGGGCGTGCCCTGATCCCACGCTGGTGCCCGGAAGCGCCGAAGTGTGCGGAAAGGTGACCTTCTCCCATTATGACATCCCCGGCAGCGCGAGCCTGGGCCGGATCATCGCGGCGGAGTTCGAGCGGGGAGCCGACAGCGTCATGATGGAAAATCATGGCGCGGTGATGTGCGGCCGAACCATCGCGGAAGCGTTCCGAAGGTTCGAGACGCTCGACTACATTGCCCGGATTCAGATCAATGCCAGCGGTCTGCCGTCGCCGCTCATTCACCCGGCGGGATTCCCGCAGCATCAGGAGTGGCCGGAGTTCGAACCGACGGGAGCCTCCCCGGAGGAGTGCGAATTGCGCGACCAGATCGTCAATCTGCGCCATCGCGCCTACCGGCAGAAGCTGCTTTTCTCCGGCAGTGCGTACCTCTCCGCCCGGCTGGGGGAGGATGATTTTCTCATCACCCCGACCAACTTCGACCCGATGTCGATGAATGCGGGGGATATGGTCCGGGTCCGGCAGGGGCGGCGGGAAAGCGGCAAGATTCCGGGCACCGGGGCGGCGTACTGCCGGGAGTTCTACCGAAATTGTCCGTGGGCCAATGCGATCATCATGACCCGGCCGCCGCACGCGATGGCGTTTGCCACGACGGCCACTCCCATCGACAGCCGGACGATTCCGGAGAGTTACATTCAGCTGCGCGACATGCCGATGCTCTCTTCGCAGGAGTATTTCGCCTCGCCGAAAAATGCGCTCAAATACCTGTCGCCGGCACACCCGGTGCTGCTGGTGGAGAACTCCGGCGTCATCACCTTCGGCAAGACGCTGCTGGAGGCGTTCGACCGGCTGGAGGTCGCCGAATTCACCGCCAAATGTCTCCTGCTGGCCAGTCGCATCGGGTCGTTCCGGCCGATCGGGGAGAAGCAGGTCGAAGCGATTATCGAGGCGTTCCACCTGCCGGTGGATGAGGCGGAGGCGAAGAAATAAAATTTCAGTTTCGATATCACAGGAGGAGATTATAATGAAATTTCAAGAGATCAGAAGTGCGACGGCGATCGTAACATTCGGCGAAGTCCGTTTTCTCGTTGATCCGTGGCTGGGTGACAAGGGATCGATTCCGCCGATTCCCGGTTCCCCCAATCCGGAACTGCGGTGCCCGGTGAGCGATCTTCCGCTGCCGCTCGCCGAAATTCTGAATGTGGATGCCGTGATTGCCACGCACCTTCATTTCGATCACTTCGACGAACGTGCCATGGAGGTGATTCCCCGGGATATGCCGATCTTCGTTCAGGATGCGATCGACGGGGAGACTCTGCGGGCGAAGGGGTTCACGGACATCCGGATTCTGAAATACGCCGGCGTGGAATTCAAGGGCGTGCAGCTGATCAAGACCGACTGCCTGCACGGACAGCCGGGCAACATCGGTTTGCTCTATGAAACCGTGAACATGCGCAAAAGTGCGTGCGGCGTGGTGATGCGCCATCCCGCCGAAGCAAAAACGCTCTACCTCGCCGGAGACACCATCTGGTGCGACTACGTGAAGGCGGCGATTGACACGTTTGCTCCGGATGTGATCGTAGTCAATGCGGCCGAGGCGACCATTGTCGGTTTCGGCCGGATCATCATGGGGTTGGAGGATGTTCAGGCGGTGCTCGATCATGCGCCTCGCGCGGTGGTCATCGCCAGCCACATGGACAACGTCGGCCACGAGAAACTCTGGCGCCGCGATCTGCGCAGCTATATCCGGGACCATCATCTGGAAACGCGGCTTCTGGTGCCGGAGGACGGCGAAGTCTGCCGGTTTTGAAGGGAGGAAATCACCATGTCGGATCATGAACACGAACATCATCACCATCATCACGAACTCTCCGCCGATGCGGTCAAGGGGCGTGCATTTCTGTTTGGAATTGTGTTGAACACCCTGTTCGTCATCGGGGAGTTCACGGCGGGATTCCTGTTCCAGTCGATGGGGCTGCTCGCCGATGCGGGCCACAACCTGGGAGACGTGAGCGGGCTGCTGATCTCTCTGGCGGCGTTTCTGCTGGCCCGGAAGCGCTACTGTCAAAATTACACCTATGGGTTCCGGAAGAGTACGATCTGGGCATCGCTGCTGAATGCCGCGATTCTTCTCATCGCGGTCGGCGTGATTATGACGGAGTGCATCCGGAAGTTTCTGTCTCCGGCGGAGGTCGGGGGATGGCCGATCATCATCACCGCCGGAATCGGTGTGGTCATCAACGGCCTGACCGCGTTCCTCTTCATCCGGGAGAAGGAGCATGATCTCAACGTCAAGGGCGCCTATCTGCACATGCTGGCCGATACGCTGGTTTCGGTGGGGGTGGTCCTCTCCGGCGTGCTGATTCTCTGGACCGGGTGGAACATCGTCGACCCGTTGATCGGGCTGGTGATTGCCGTGGTGATCCTCTTCTCCACCTGGGGGCTGCTCAAGGAGAGTGTGCGGCTGGCGATGGATGGAGTCCCCGAGGGGATTCAGGTGGATGACATCCGGGAGCACCTGCTGGAGGATCCCAACGTAAAAGCGATTCACCACCTCCACATCTGGCCGATCAGCACCACCGAAAATGCGCTGACCGCTCACGTGGTGCTGAACGATCTCGAGCAGTTGGATGCGACCAGAGCCCGCCTGCATGAGGAGCTTGCGGAGCATGGAATCAGCCATGCCACGCTGGAGTTTGAGTCCCCGTCCGCCCATTGCCCCGATGAGCAGAAGCTCGAGTGTTGAATGCTTATCACACCGTGAAGTGTTCATAAAATTGTGAAATACACAACGTCTTTTTCTTGAGAAAGGAAACGGATCATGAAGGAACAGGAACAGCAATCTAATGCCGCGATGAACAAGGAGACCGCCAGAAAATTTTATGAACGGATTGCCAACAAACAATATGACAGACTTTTCGAACTCTGCGATGAAAAATTTGTCTATTATCCGCAGATCCATACCAGACTGGAAGGCCTGCAGGCATTCATCGACCACGAACGGGCCAATATGGATCCCGCCGGTGATTTCAAAATGAAAGTCGAAAGGATTGCGGCAGATGGCGATTTTGTAGCGGTCTATCTGACATTTGAGGGCACTCTTCTCGGAAATTCATGGCATGGAGTGCCCACTCCGAAAAAACATATCATGATTGATTTCATGACCTGGCTCACCTTCAACAAGGAGGGAAAAATTATTGAAAAACGGGCCAAGTACGATCGTTACGACATTTTTCAACAGTTGGGCGTCACCAATCTCCCGCTGAGGTGACCCCAGGTCCTCCGGGATTGCTCCCTGATGGTTGCGGTATCGGCCGCGTCTCCACGGCGCATGTTCGACGCCGGGCATCGGGGCGCTGGAGTGCAGACGGAACGCCGCCGGGAACTCCCGGCGGCGCTCCTTTTTTATGTCTGCCGGAACTTTGACGCAAAAACGGGGGATCCACGGGAAATGAAAAATCCCGGCTTTTGCGATGAAATCCGGGATTTGAGGGCAAAAAAAATGGAGGCGTGGACCGGAGTCGAACCGGTCTAAACGATTTTGCAGACCGTTGCCTAGCCGATTGGCTACCACGCCTCGTAACGAGATGAAACCTAAAATAACACCGCTTTGCCGGTTTGTCAATCCGTCGCTTGAAAAAAATTGATAAATCCGTTCCTTTTCGTCAGCAGGTGAGCTTTTCCCGCACGGTTCCGGCGTGGTGAAACGGCAGTTTCTCGACGGTGCCCGGCAGTTTCACCGGACCCGCTTCCAAGAGAACCCGGTCGCCCGGCTTGACGGCGCACTCCAGATCGATGCTGCACAGCGCCGCCGCCTTGTCCTGCGTCGGGCAGTACGCGCCGGTGGTCACCACCCCGATGATCTCCTCCTTTTCATTGAGCACCAGACAGCCTCCGCGCGCGGCCCGGCGGCTGTCGAGCTTCACCCCGACCGCCTGCCGGGTCTGACGGCGCTTCCGGAGCGCGTCGCGCCCGATGAAATCCCGTTCCGCTGTCAGATCGAGCCAGTCGCCCAGCCCGGAGTCGAACGGCGACCACTCCGGCTGCAGTTCGTGCCCGTGGAGCGGGTAGCCCATCTCCAGACGCAGCGTATCCCGCGCGCCCAGTCCGGCGGGCATCACCGGTTCGGTCGAAAGCAGCAGATCCCAGAGCTGGTCGGCGTACTCCTCGTCGAAGAAGAGTTCGTAGCCGAGTTCACCGGAGCTGCCGGTCCGGCTGATGATGCAGCGGATGCCGTCCACGTCGGCGGTGATCCAGTGGAAATAGGAGGGAAGCTGCGACACGTCGAAGCCGAGCGCACCCAGCACGTCCGCCGATTTCGGCCCCTGCAGATCCAGTTTGGCCAGATCGGCCGAAAGATCCTGAAAGAGCACGCCCGATTCCGGCAGGTGCGCCTTGATCCAGGCCGCGTCGACCGCGGTGTTCGCCGCGTTGACCACCCAGAAGAAATCATCTTCCGCCATGCGGAAGGCGATGATGTCGTCGATCACACCGCCGGATTCGTTGAGCAGCAGATTGTAGCGGCAACGCCCGACCGGCAGGTCGGAGAGCGGACGCGCGGTCAGCCGGTCCGCGAAGGCGACCGCACCCGGTCCGGCCAGGCGGAACTCCCCCATGTGACAGTTGTCGAAGATCGAACAGGCCGAACGGGTGTGGCGGTGTTCCGCAATGATTCCTTCCGGATACTGCTGCGGCATGTTCCAGCCGGCGTGGGGGACCATCTTGGCTCCCAGTTCGATGTGGTATTCCACCAGCGGAGTATTTTTGAGTGCGCTCATGTAGAGATGGTCCTGTGTTACAGTTGCGAGTCCAGTACGCCGGTCGCCGCGTGGAGACGGCGGATCGCCTCCTCCATCCCCTCGGGATGGCGGAAGACGCTGGTCCCGGCCACGATCAGATTGGCGCCGCAGGAGGCGGTCGGAATCACCGTCCGCTCATCGAGCCCGCCGTCCGCTTCCAGCTGGATGTGCAGTTTCCGGCGGAGAATTTCCCGCTTGATCGCCGCGATTTTGGGCAGCTGGCCGGCCATGAAGCTCTGGCCGCCGAAGCCGGGCTCCACCGTCATCACCAGCACGAGATCGATCTTCTCCAGCCACGGGAACACCGCTTCGGGCGGCGTCGCCGGCTTCAGGGAAATTCCGACCGTGCACCCCGCCTTCCGGATCGCGTCGATCACTTCGCCGGCCGGGTCGGAACACTCCAGATGAAAGGTCAGATGATCGGCACCGGCGGCGGCAAATGCCGCCGCGTATTTCGCCGGATGCTCGATCATGAGATGGGTGTCGAACAGAAGTCCGCTCTTCGGGCGGATGCTCCGGATCACCGGAGGCCCGAAGGAGAGGTTCGGTACAAATCCGCCATCCATGACGTCGAGGTGGATCACATCGGCTCCCGCCTGTGCGGCGCGGACGATCTCCCCGCCGAGGCAGCTGAAGTCGGAAGCCAGCACCGACGGCGATACCAGAACGCGGTCGGTCGGCAGTTTTCGCAAATCTCTGAGCATGTTTTCTCCCTCCCGGAGTCATGCGGCGGTTCGTTTCCGCCGGGATGCCGGATTCTCCGTCTCCCCGCGGGATCCGGAAACGGACCCCGCGGAAAGAACTCTCTTACTTCTTGATGCGCCAGTCGAGCGCACCCACCGGACAGGCTTCGATGCACTCGCCGCATTCGCTGCAGCTGCTCGGGAATCCCTTGTCGAAACCGGTTCCGACGTAGGTGAAGAAGCCGCGCTTCTTCGTGCTGAGCAGGTTCTTGTTGATCACTTCCTTGCAGATCTTGACGCAGATGCCGCACTTGATGCACTTGCCGCGATCCTGAATGATCAGCGGGTGGCGGATGTCGTAGCTGACCGGCAGCCGGTTGCCCTTGATCGCATCCGGACTGCAGTGGTAGCATTCGCCGTGCTTGCGCAGCTTGCAGTCGTGCTTGTCGGTGCAGCTGCACTCGATGCAGCGCTCGCCTTCCCTCATCACGCGCTCTTTCGGCATGGTCGAGCAGACCTCCTTGAAGGTGGTCTTGCGCTCTTCCAGCGGGATGAAGTCCAGCTGGGCGCGTTCCGCCTCGGAGACGTCGTCGCGCAGGAAGACCAGGTCGGACTTCTTCAGATTCTGCCACTTGCCGCGCGAGACGAACACCGTGTGCTCCTGCGGGAGCGGCGCGCCGGTAAGTTCGCTGAAGATCTCCAGCGCGAGCTTGCGCCCGCCGGCGACCCCTTCGACCACGGTGGCCGCGCCGGAGACGCAGTCGCCCGCGGCGTAGACCTTGCCGGAGACACGCTGGGTGTCGCCCTGCACCTCAATGGTGCGGAACCGGGTGACCGGCAGTCCGGCAGGCGCCAGCGTCGACTGGCCGATCGCGGCGATGATGGTATCCGCTTCGACCTCGAAGTCGCTGCCGGGAATCTCCACCGGCTTGCGGCGGCCGGAGGCGTCGGGCTCGCCGAGCTCCATCCGGCGGCAGGTCATCACCAGCTTTCCGCCGCGCTTTTCCACTTTGACCGGGGCGAGGAGGAAGTTGAAGTTGACACCCTCTTCGCGGGCCTCGTGGATTTCGATCTTCTCCGCGGGCATCTCCGCCTCGGTACGGCGGTAGAAGCAGTGGACCTCGGGGCTGCCGAGGCGGACCGAGGTGCGCAGGCAGTCCATCGCGGTGTTACCGCCGCCGACCACCACCACCTTGCCCGGGTTGGGGGCCTTGTTGTCGTTCATCGCGACGTTGCGCAGGAAGTCGATTCCCTGGGTGACCAGCTCCTCGCCTTCGCAGCGCATGCCGGAGGCCTTCCAGCAGCCGACGGCGATCGCCACGGCGTCGAACTCCTTCTCCAGCTCTTCCAGCTGAAGGTTCTCGCCGAGCTTGCGGTTGAAGACGAACTTCACGCCCATCTTCTCGAAGTGGGCGAGTTCGCGGTCGAGAATCGCCTTCGGCAGCCGGTACTCCGGAATGCCGTAGCGGAGCATGCCGCCCGCCTTGGGCATCGCTTCGAAGATCGTCGCGGCCACGCCGTTCCGGCGCAGATAGTAGGCGGCGGAGAGTCCGGCCGGACCGGCGCCGACGATGGCGACCTTCTTGCCGGTTTCCGGCGGAAGCTCTTCCATGTAGGTGTCGTAGTAAAGGTCGGCGGCGAGACGCTTGAACTCATTGATGGCGACCGGCTTGCCGTAGACGTTGCGACGGCACTCCTTCTCGCAGAAGCGCGGGCAGACCCGGCCGATCGACATCGGCAGCGGAATGCGCTCCTTGATGATCTTCAAGCTCTCGAGAAACTCCCCTTTGCGCCCGGCGCGGACGTACTCTTCGACGTTGGCGTGGGCCGGGCAGGCCATGGTGCAGGGCGCTTCGCAGTCGCCGGAGTGTTCGCTCAACAGCAGATTGAGCGCGGTGCGGCGCATGTCGAGCACCTCGTCGCTGGAGGCGTCGATCTCCTGCCCCTGGGCCGGGCAGGCCGAGCAGGAGGGCAGGAAACGACCGGTTTTCTTATCCTTCACCACACAGACGAAACAGCTGGTGGTGCGGGAGATGCGCTGTTCGCGGCAGAGGGTCGGGATCTCGATCCCGTTCGCCTTCGCCACTTCGAGAATGGTCTGGCCCGGTTCCGCGCTGACGGTCCGGCCGTCCAGGATAAATTCGATACTCATTACTTGGAACCTTTCATCACCCGGCTGATCGCCTTCTTCGGGCAGACTTCCAGGCAGCTGTTGCAGCGGGTGCACTTCTCATTGTCGATCACGAAATTGTCGGAGATGGCGCCGACCGGACAGGTCTTGATGCAGAGCCGGCACTTGACGCACTTGCTCTGATCGAGCTTGAGGTCGACCAGAGCATTGCATTCGAGCGCCTCGCACTGATGGTCGCGGACGTGCGCCTCGTACTCATGCCGGTAGTAGCGCAGCGTCGCCAGCACCGGGTTCGGCGCGGTCTGGCCGAGTCCGCAGAGCGAACCGCGGCGCACCTTGTTGCCGAGCTCCTCCAGAAAGTCGATGTCGGCCATCTCGCCCTTGCCGGCGACGATCCGCTCGAGCGTCTCGAACATCCGGGTGGTGCCGACGCGGCAGAAGGTGCACTTGCCGCAGCTTTCACGACGGGTGAAGTCGAGGAAGTAGCGGGCGGTTTCCACCATGCAGCGGTTCTTGCCGATGACAATCATGCCGCCGGAGCCCATGATGGCGCCGAGCGCGCGCAGCGAATCGTAGTCCACCGGCGTGTCGAAGAGTTCGACCGGGATGCAGCCGCCGGAGGGGCCGCCGGTCTGCACCGCCTTGACCTGGTCCGGATCCGCGCCGCCGATGTCGAAGACGATTTCACGCAGCGTGGTCCCCATCGGAACCTCCACCAGACCGGGGTACTTGAGGTCGCCGGCCAGCGCGAAGAGCTTGGTGCCCTTGCTGCCCGCCGTGCCGACCGAGGCGAACGCGTCGCCGCCCTCGGTGAGGATCAGCGGCACATTGCCGTAGGTTTCGACGTTGTTGATCATCGTCGGGTAGCCCATCCACCCCTTGTCGGTCGGGAACGGCGGACGGAAGCGCGGCGTGCCCCGCTGTCCTTCCAACGAGGCGATGAGCGCGGTTTCCTCACCGCAGACGAAGGCGCCGGCGCCCTCCTTGATGATGATTTCCAGCTCACGGCCGTTGACCACGTTGCGCTTGTGCTCGTAGATCTGGGCGATGGCGATCTTGAGATGCTTGATCGCCATCGGGTATTCGGCGCGGCAGTAGATGAAGAGTTTGGTCGCTCCGGTGGCGTGGGCGGCGATCAGCATGCCTTCGAGCACCTGATGCGGCACGCTCTCCATCAGCGAGCGGTCCATGAACGCGCCGGGGTCACCCTCGTCGGCGTTGCAGATCAGAATCTTTTCGTCCGCCTGCTTGGCGGCGAGGAAGCTCCACTTGTTGCCGGTCGGGAAGCCGCCGCCTCCGCGGCCGCGCAGTCCGGAGCGCTTCACTTCATCGACCACTTCGGCCGAGGTCATCGACAGCGCCTTCTCCAGCCCCTTGTAGCCGCCGTTGGCGACGTAATCTTCGTAACTGGTCGGGTTGACCCGTCCGGCGAGCGCCAGAACCTTGACCAGCTCCTTCGCCTTGCGGGCGGCGGGAATCTCAAACCGGCTGTCGGGGCCGACCGAGAGGATGTTCGCGATGGCGGCGTCGGTCGGACGCACGTCGCGGTAGAAGACCGACTCGCCGGAGTCGAGGAGCACCTCCACCAGCGGTTCGGCATAGCAGTGGCCGAGGCAGCCGGTGCCTTCGACCGGAATCGACCCCGCGTCCTGACGGAGCCGCTCGAGGACCGCATCAGCTCCGGCTGCAACGCCGCAGCTCGCCACGCCGACGCGGATTTTCTGGATTCTGGGGTCGCTCATTTCGCTTCATACTCCTTCAGAATTTTGATCATGCTCTTGCGGTCGAGCTTGCCGTAGACCCGGCCGTTGACGCTCATCACCGGCGCCAGGCTGCAGCAGCCGAGGCAGGCGACGGTTTCGAGCGAGAAGTGCCCCTTCGCGTCGGTCTCTCCGGAGGAGATGCCCAGTTCGCGCTTGAGCCACTCCTGAATGAGCGGCGAGCCCTTGATGTGGCAGGCGGTGCCGTCGCAGACGGCGATCTTGTACTTGCCGGGTTTGACCCGTTTGAACTGAGCGTAGAAGCTCAGCACGCCCTCGACTTCCACCGCGGGGATGCCGAAATATTCGGCGATCGCCTCGATGCTTTCGTCGGAGACGTACCCCTCGGCCCCCTGAACCGCCTGCAGCCCCTTGATGAGGTTGCTCGGTTCCCGGCCGACCTTCTCCAGAAACGCATACTTTGGATTCATTACCCTTGAAACTCCTGTTTCCTTAACGATGAGATAAACCCTTCCTTCAAATCTGGACCGCGAGAACTCCCTCGCGTCCGGGAAATGCCTTCAGCTCCATCCGCCCCTCCGGGGCGCTCTCCTTCACCTCCGCCGCAACGACGCCGAGCGGCACGACCCGGTAGCCGAGCTCCAGCACCCGGCGGAGGTACTCTTCGAACATTCCGGCACAGCGCCCGCCCTCGGCCTCCGCGTGGATGGTGAGGACGTTGAGCCGTTCCGGCTTCAAGAGAGAGATCTGAAATTCATTGTAATTTTCATCGGTGACCCCGTCGCGGCCGAGCGCTTCATCGTAGGTCGGCAGCGTCACCGGAATCTGCAATTGTTCGAGCCGCCGGCCGTTCACCACCGGGTAGAAGGGGAACTCCCCCCGGCAGTCGCTGTTGTAGTCGAACGGGAACTCCGACTTGACCTCCAGCAGCTGGGCATTGGTCCGCCACCCCGGTGCGGCGCTGGTGCGGGGCGCGACGCCGGTGATCCTCTCCAGCTCCGCAAGGCCGGTGCGCAGTTCGGAACGCATGGCTTCGACGCTCATCGTGGTGAGTTTCGCCTGCGCCCGGTGATGATCCCAGGCGTGAAACCCGACCTCGTGCCCCGCCTCCATTGCCGCGCGGATCACGCCGGCGTGGCGGCGGCCGATCTTCGGCCCCGGCCAGGCGGTCCCCATCAGCACGATCTCCGGGCCGTACAGCCCGGCCGCATTGGTGCGGAGCATCTTCCACAGGAAGGCGGGACGGAGCAGTCGCCACAGGTGGCGGCCCATGTTGTCCGGCCCGACCGAGAAGTAGAAGGTGCCGCGGACGCCGTACTTTTCGAGAATCCGGCAGAGTGCGGGCACGCCGCGACCGGTCCCCCGGAAGGTATCCACGTCAATGCGCAGTGCGATGGTCTTCATATCGTTCAATCGAGGTTGAATTCACCGGATTTGATCGCTTCGGAGAGGAAGAAGTCCAGCGTGGTCTCGATCGATTTCTCCAGCGGAATGTGCGGCTCCCAGTCGAGGAACCTCTTCGCGTTGCGGATGCTCGGCACCCGGTGCTGCACATCCTGATACCCTTTGCCGTAGAAGGCGCCCGATTCGACCACCAGATAGCCGGCGAACGGGGGGAACTTGCTGCGCAGCGGGTGTTTGTCGAACTTTTCAACCAGCATTTCGGCCATCGCCTTGATGCTCGCCTCGTTGGCCGGATTGCCGATGTTGATGATCTTGCCGGAGCACTTGCCGTCCTTGTTCTCGATGATGCGGTAGAGCGCCTCGACACCCTCCTGGATGTCGACGAAGCAGCGCTTCTGTTCGCCGCCGTCGATGAGCTGAATCGGCGCACCCTGCACCAGGTTGAGGATCAGCTGGGTGATCGCGCGGCTGCTGCCGATCCGGGCGCTGGTCAGGCTGTCGAGCCGGGGCCCGATCCAGTTGAACGGACGGAACAGCGTGAACTGGAGCACCCCCTTCGCGCCGTAGGCCCAGATGACCCGGTCGAGCAGCTGCTTGCTGGTCGAGTAGATCCAGCGCTGCATCCGGATCGGCCCGGTGACCAGCTTGGAGTTGTCCTCATCGAACTGGGGATCTTCGCACATGCCGTACACTTCGCTGGTCGACGGGAAGATGATCCGCTTGTTGTACTTGACGCAGTAGCGGACAATCCGCAGATTCTCTTCGAAGTCCAGCTCGAAGACCCGCAGCGGATTGCGGGTGTATTCGATCGGCGTGGCGATCGCCACCAGCGGCAGGACGATGTCGCACTTGCGGATGTGGTATTCGATCCACTCGCGGTGGATCGAGATGTCCCCCTCGCGGAAATTGAAGCCGGGGCGGTCGAGCAGGTGGTCGATGTAGTTGCTCCGCAGGTCGAGGCCGTAGACTTCGTACTTGCCGGAGTCGAGCAGACGTTCGCTGATGTGACTGCCGATGAAGCCGTTGACGCCGAGGATCAGCACCGACTTCTTGCGGCCGGCGGCGCGGAGGCGGCGCGGATCGTCGTTCCAGACCATGTTCTCGACGATGCGGGCGTCGGCGGCGAGCTGGTCGCCGGTGGTGAAGATGCCGCCTTCAAGCTGCGCGGTCTTGATCCGGAGCGCGCCTTCGCCGCAGGCGATGGTGAAGGGCGCGCTGGAGAGCACCGTGCCCGGCGCCGCCTTGCGGGCGGCCGGAACCGCATCGACCGACCAGAAGTAGCATTTGCGGTCGCCGATGAAGCTGAACGCGCCCGGATAGGGACGGGTCACGGCGCGCACGAGATTGCGGATCTCCTTCGCGGATTTGTTCCAGTCGATGCGGCCGTCTTCCGGACCGCGTTTGCCGAAGGTGGTGGCCTGCGATTCCTCCTGCGGAATGCGGGCGGCGCGTCCTTCGCGCAGCAGCGGCAGGGCGCGGTCGAGCACCACCGCGGTCGCGGCGACCGCCTTGTCGAAGAGGGTGCGGGCGGTGTCGTCGTCGGTGATGGCGAACTTTTCCTGATCGATGATGTCGCCGGCGTCGGCTTTCTCCGTCATGTAATGGAGGGTGACGCCGGTTTCGGTTTCGCCGTTGATGATCGCCCAGTTGATCGGCACGCGGCCGCGGTACTTCGGCAGGAGCGAACCGTGAAGGTTGATGCAGCCGTGTTTCGGAATGGAGAGCAGCTCCTCCTTGATGAGATTGCGATAGTAGAAGCTGAAGAGGAAATCCGGCGCCATGGCGCGGATTCTGCCGATCCAGACCGGGTGGTTGATGTCCTCGGGGGCGAAGACGGGGATGCCGCGTTCGCCGGCGAGTTCCGCGACGGAGCCGAACCAGATATTTTCCGACGGATTGTCCTTGTGCGTGAAAATGGCGCTGATTTCGAATCCGTTCCGCTCCAGCGCTTCAATGCCGGCCCTGCCGACGTTGTGATAGGCCAGTACCACACACTTCATATGACTGCTCCTTCCGGTGGCGAATGGATAAATTCTTGTTGCCGAATTCAAAAATAATAATAAAACGATGTAATATAGTGCAAATTGTGGAAATTGCCAGAGAAATTGCGAGATTCAGGGCAATTTTCGCGCTTCCGGCTCCCCGGGGAGGGGATGGGCGAGGAACAGGATCTGCCGGTTCTTCGCGAACCGCTCCAGCTCTGCGAGGACGGCATTCCGGCGTTCCGGGTCGAAGTTGACGCAGATGTCGTCGAAGACGATCGGAAGCGGTTCGGACTCCCGCTCCGAGTATTCGATCAGGGCCAGGCGCATGGCGACCATCAGCTCTTCGAGCGTCCCGCGGGAGAGCTCGGCGACGCGCTTCTGCAGCCCGGTGAGCGCGTCGGTCATCAGCAGTTCGCCGGTGGCGAGTGACTTGTGGACGCGCGAATAACGCCCGCGGGTGAAGTTCCCGAAGAGTTCGGCGGCGCGCCGGATCACCTCCGGCTGTTTTTCCCGTTCATAGCGGGCGATCGAACGGTCGAGCAACCGGCGGCATTCACGCCAGATCAGATAGTCCCGGGCGTTCTCCTTCATCGTGTTGCGGCACCCTTCGAGCCGGTTGGCAAGCTGTGCCGGATCGGCGGCGGCGAGAAGCCGGGCCGCCTCCTGTTCCGCCGCGCCGACGGAGCGTTCCAGAGAGGAGATCTCCTCCGCCAGTGCGGCCGAGCGTGCGGCCAGCGCCTCTTTTTCCGCGTTCAGCGTCTCGGCGTCGACCGCGGCCTCTCCGGCGGGCGGATTCTCCCCCAGAAGGAGGGTGAGCGCCTTTTGTTCGGCGGAAGCGGCCTGTTCGAGGGCGGCGCGCCGGGCGCGCTGTCCGGTCATGGTGCGGAACTCCGCTTCACCGGCGACGCCGCAGCGGGCGAAGAAGCCGGTCAGCGCCTCTTCCGAACGTTTCGCCGCCTGCCGCGCCTCTTCGAGTTCCGGAGCGAGGCGGGCGCGCTGTTCGGCGAGAAGGGTCTGCCGCGAACGGCGCACCTTCTCCGCCTCCAGTTCGTGCCGGAGCCGGAGGAGGCCGCTTTCCGGTTCCCCCGCGGCGCCGGGCAGCTGAAGGTAGTCCCGTCGGAAACACTTCAATTCCTCCTCGATGCGGCGGATCTCTTCGCGGTGCAGCTCCTGTTCGCGCCGGAGTCCGGCCAGGTCGGCGAGGCGGGTGAACACGGTTTCGACGGCGCCGGAGGGACACTCCGGGCGGAGCCCTGCTTCGCGCAGAAACGTCTCGAATGCCGCATCGAGACGGCGGTTCCGGTTCCGGCGATGGAGCCACGCTCCGAAGAGGACAAAAAGGAGCATGCCCGCTCCGACCGCCCAGCCCGCCGGAGCTTTGGCGGCAAATCCGACAGCGACGGCCGCCGCGACTGCCGTTGCGGCGCCGATGGCGAGAATTCCGGCGGCGGCGAAATCCGGCGCACTCTCCTTCGCCGGGAGCGGGCGGCGTGCCGGGTCGCGCCACCGGTCGAGAAGCGGTTCGCCGGGCGGCGGCGGAACCGGTGTTCCGGTGAAGGGGGTGAGCTGTCGCTCCAGTTCGGCACAGCGGCCGGTGAGGGCGGAGTCGAGTTCACGCCGCCGGCGCAGTTCGTCGTTCTGCCGACGCATCCACTCCTGCTTCGCCTCCAGCGCGGCCAGTGCCGGTTCCGCGTCGAGCAGCGGGGAATCCTTCGCCGGACCAAGTTCGCCGGCCTGCCGCTGAAAACTCTCTTCGCGCGCCGCCAGCAGTTCCAGCCGGGTGCGGCTCTTCTCCTGCTCCTTCCGGAGGCGGGTCAGCTCCTCTTCCGCGCCCGGAGGGGCAGGGGGCAGGGGAGGCGTCGCGGCCAGTTCCTCCTCCAGACGGCGGAGTTTTTCCCGGACCGGCAGGGCGCGGATCAGCCGTTCGACCCGGTCGAGCCGGGCGGCGGCATCGCGCTGGTCGCTTCGCCGCTCCTCCAGCGTTTTCCGCTGTTCCGCCGCGCGGGACTGCAGGGCTTCGTAGTCGGGCAGCGACCGGTTGGCCGCGTCGAGCTCCCCGGCAAGGTTGTCGTACTCCTGCTGGAGCGCGTGGAGCCGGTGTTTGCGGCCGCGCGGCAGAAAGAGTTCGTCGGCGCGGCGGTCGAGGTCGCTCCCGAGCCGGGGCAGTGAGAGTTCGCCCATGGCGATGCCCGCCCCGTAGAGCCGGGCGCGGATGTCCTCGTCGCTCAGGAAGGCGAGCCGGTTCAGTTCGTCGATGGTGACCGCGTAGACGTTGGTGTAGAAGTTTTCGCTCACGTTGAGCAGGGCGGCAAGTTCCGCTTCGCCGCCGGCCTCCGACCCGTCCGCCCGGGTGAGACGAAGTACGCCGTCCCCCGGCCCCTGCCGGGTGATGGTGAGCGCTTCGCCGGAGGCGAGTGTGACTTCGACCCGCCCGCCGTAGAGGCCGGAGCCCTCCAGCGCCGGATAGGGGTTGCGGCCGCTGTTTTTTCGCACCGCGAAGCCCCAGAAGAGCCGCCGGAGAAACTCCAGCAGCGTGGTTTTGCCGAATTCGTTCCCGCCGGTGACCGGATTGACGCCTTCTCTCAGGCCGGTCAGGTGAAAATCGTGGAAGCGGCCGAAGTTGTCGATATGAATTTCCCGGATGATCATGGCCGCGCCTCCATGGTTCCCGCGAGCAGGTCGAGAATCCGTTCGACCGCGTCATGCCGGATGGATTCCAGCTCGTCGCGAGTGAACTCCGGCACCCCCGGACACTTCGAGCGGAGCACGGCAAGCTCCCGCTCCAATGCCTCCTCCTCCCGCAGTTCGGCGGCGGAGGTCGCCACTTCGGCCGCGAGGCTGTCGGTGTCGATTTCGGTGCGGATTCCGGTGGTGGCAAGTTCGAGCCGTTCGAGCGTCGCATTCGGCGGCAGGGCGGCGCCGAGCAGGCCGGCCAGTTCCGCCGGGTCACTGCGGCGGAGCTCCGCGTTGAGCGGCGTCGGCCCGGAGAGGCGGAGCCGGAGCAGCAGCGGCGCGCCGCCGCGGTACTGCTCTGCCGCCTGCCGACAACGGTCCGCCAGTTCGTCGAAACGTTCGAGATCCGCCAGTCCGGCAACCTCCAGCACTTCGAACCGCATCGCTTCGAGGGGATGAAAGTCAACCGAAAGTCTGCCGGCGGAATCGACCCGCACCAGCAGACAGCCACGTTCCCCCGGCTCGTTGACCGCCCGCCCCTGCGGACAGCCCGGGTAGTACGCCGCCGGGGCCGCCTCGTTCACCTTCCGGAAGTTGTGGACGTGCCCGAGCGCCCAGTAATCCACCCCTTTCCCGGCGAGGTCGGCGACTGCGGCGGGGGCGTAAGGTTGAAATCCCGGCTGGGCGCCGACGTTCGCATGGAGCACCCCCACTGTGAAGGGGCCGCCGGGCGGCGCGGCGAACCGTTCCGTCAGGTT
This sequence comes from Victivallis sp., assembly GCF_048170485.1. Lineage (NCBI taxonomy): Bacteria > Pseudomonadati > Lentisphaerota > Lentisphaeria > Victivallales > Victivallaceae > Victivallis > Victivallis sp. The sequence goes on from NZ_DBEXAY010000128.1 coordinate 16,913, forward strand.
GTCGGTCTGCCGGGGGCGGCTGTGACTGATGCCGCCGACCCGGGCGATCACTTCGCCGTGCCGCTCCACCGGGAAGAATTCCACCGTGTCGGCGGCGAACAGACGGGTGTTGCCGGGCAGTTTCACCGCCGGGGGCCACGCCGCCGGAACCGGGTCATGGTTGCCGCCGGCAAGAAAGACCGGGATCTTCGCCGCGTCCAGCCGGAGCAGCTCCTCGCGGAAACGCATCCGGCCGGCGAGCGAAGGATTGTCGCGGTCGAAGATGTCGCCCGCGATCACCAGAAAATCCACCCGCTCCCGGAGCGCCAGATCGACAATCCGGGTGAATGCGGTAAACGGCGCTTCGGCGAGGCGTCCGGCCAGCTCCGGCAGGTCGCGGCCGAGGCCGAGAAATGCGCTGCCCAGATGCAGGTCGGCACAGTGGATGAATTTCACCGCCGCCGCCAAAGCTCCCCCTCTCTTCTGTGCCGCGGATTACTGCAGCAGGGGTTCGCGGTTTTCCATGACGCCCACCGTTTCCACCGGAGTTTTGCCGATGTAGATCTGGCGGGGACGGACGATCTTGGTGTCGCTGCCGATCATCTCTTTCCAATGAGCGATCCAGCCGGGCAGTCGTGCCAGCGCGAACATCACCGTGAACATGTTCTCCGGAATGCCCAGCGCCCGGTAGAGGATGCCGGTGTAGAAGTCCACATTGGGGTAGAGGTTGCGTTCGATGAAGTAGGGATCGTTCAGCGCCGCCTCCTCCACCTCGCGCGCCACGTCGAGCAGCGGGTCGCTGTAGTGGGTCCGCTCCAGATAGGCGTGGCACTCGCGCTTGATGATCGCCGCGCGCGGGTCGTAGGTCTTGTAGACCCGGTGGCCGAAACCCATCAGCCGGAAGGGGTTGTTCTTGTCCTTGGCCATGTCAAGGAACTTCTTGACGTTCCCGTCCTGCTGGATCATCTTGAGCATCTCGATCACCGCCTGGTTGGCGCCGCCGTGGAGCGGGCCCGAGAGCGCCGAGATCCCTGCCGAGATGGTCGCGTAGAGGTTCACCTGCGCGCTGCCGATGGTGCGCACCGCCGTGGTCGAGCAGTTCTGTTCGTGATCGGCGTGCAGGATGAAGAGCATGTTCAGAATCCGCACCGCGTCCGGATGAATCTGGTAGGGCTTGACCGGCGAGTCGAACATCATGTTGAGGAAGTTCGCACAGTAGGAGAGGTCGTGCCGGGGGTAGACCACCGGCTCGCCGATCGACTTCTTGTAGGCGAACGCCGCCATCGTCCGGACGATCGAAATCAGCCGCGCGGTGGATTGATCGATATCCTCCGACAGCGACTTGAGGTCGACGTTGGGATAGAAGGCCGCCAGCGCGTTGATCATCGTCGAGAGGATGTGCATCGGGTGCGCTCCCCGCGGGAAGTGATCGAAGAAATGACGCATGTCCTCGTGGAGCATCGAGTTGATGTTGAGCATCGCCGAGAAGTTGCGCCGCTGCTCCTCGTTCGGCAGTTCGCCGTGGACCAGCAGATAGGCGACCTCGACGAACATGGTCTTGCGGACCAGCTCCTCGATCGGAATCCCCCGGTAGCGGAGGATCCCCTTCTCGCCGTCGATGAAGGTGATGCTGCTGTAGCAGGCGGCGGTGTTCATGAAGCTCGGGTCGAGCGTGACGTAACCGGTTTCACGGCGCAGCGCGCCGATGTCGATTCCCTTTTCGCCCTCCGAACCGACCACCACCGGCAGCCGGACCGATTTCCCTTCTACTTCAAGCACCACATAACCGGGACTCTCCTGCTTCATTCAGAATCCTCCTTCTTCCTTGCACAATTACCGACGGCATCTCTCCTGTTTCTCCGGGCCGGAAGATGCACGCCGTTCCGCCCGGGCCGGATTTATCGAAATCACATCCTATTAATATGATTCCCCGGCGGCTCTTTTTCAAGCGGAACGGCGGGAACTTCACCAAAATGTAATGGCGTTCAGAGCGTGACGCCGGCTCCGGCGGGGATTTTCACCGGTTTCCCGTCCGCCTGCACCCAGAGGTCGAGGCCGGAGCGGTTGCGCAGCAGTTTCCCGTCGACGCTGATTACGAGCGAACGGAGTGCGGCGACATATTCGAAGATCTCCAGGTTGGTGGCGTACCAGATGTCATCCCGGCCGGACACCTTCTCGCAGAACGCTTCGATGAGCTTCCAGTTGTTGGAGGGCTCCTCGCGGTCGAACTCGTAGGCGTGCCCCCAGACGTAGAGGAGTGAGAGTTCGCGGTAGGGCGAAAGGTTCAGAAACGCTTCCGCCTTCGCATCCAGATCGTGCGAGTGATGGCAGGTCGGGTGCCAGAGCAGGAAATCATCCGGCAGTGCGAAGCTCCCGTGCGACGCGGTGGTGCGCGAGTAGACGATGCCGCAGCTGCGGAGCAGTTCGATCACCTGGGGATTGTGGGTGCCGAAGGGGTAGCTCATGCCGACGACCGGCATCCCGGTGAGCTCCTCGAGTTTCCGGCGGTCGTCGAGCACTTCGGAGAGCACCGAAGCGGGCGCGATCCGTTCGAGATAGGGGTGGTGCGCGCTGTGACAGCTCACCTCGTGCCCGGCGTAGAGGTCGGCGACTTCCTCCGGCTGAATCCGGTTGCCGGTGCCCAGCAGCGCGGAGTTGAGGTGGAAGGTCCCCCGGATGCCGTAACGGTTGAAGAGGGCGACGAGCCGGCGGTCCTGGGTTACGCCGTCGTCGTAGCTCATGGTGAGCGCCTTCGGACGGCCCTGCGGATAGAGATATTTGAGCATCATGATTCCTTACTCCGGATAATGGATGTGGAGACGTTTTTCTATAATAAACCGGGCGGCGGCGAATTGCAAGTTTGAACCGGAAAAATCTCGCTCCGAAAGAGAAAAAATGCGCGTTTCTTCCCGCTGCGGCTCTGGAAAAAACACCATTCCGGCTGTACGTTATGGTATCGATTCAATTCCACAACCATTCGAGGTGAAGATATGCTGACGAAAACCAGTTTGAAATTTCTCGAAGAGTTCATGAATTCCTCCAGCCCCTCCGGTTTTGAAGAGGAGGCGGCGGCCTGTTTCCGCAACTACCTCGCTCCCTGCTGCGACGAGGTGAAGACCGACGTGCTCGGCAATACGATGGCGGTGCTCAACCCCGGCGCGCCGATGCGGGTGATGCTGGCCGGGCACTACGATGAGATCGGATTCCAGATCGTCTACATCTCCGACGAGGGGCTGCTCTACTTCCGCCCCAACGGCGGAATCGACAAGCTCAACGTGCCGTCGACCGAAGTGGACATCCTGACCGCCTCCGGCCGGGTGCGCGGCGTGATCGGCAAGAAACCGATCCACCTGCTCAAACCCGCGGAGCGGGAGGTGCCGCCCGAACTCTCCGACATGTGGATCGACATCGGCGCGGAAAACCGTGCCGAGGCGGAGAAGATCGTCTCGGTGGGCGACCCGGTGGCGGTGCGCTCCAACTTCCGGATGCTCAACGAACACCGCTTCATGTCGAAGGGGACCGATGACAAGGTCGGCGCCTTCGTCGTCGCCGAAACCATGCGCGAACTTGCGAAGCGGAAGCTCAACGTCGCCGTCTACGGCGTCGGCACCGTGCAGGAGGAGGTCGGCCTGCGCGGCGCCCACACCAGCACCTTCGGCGTCGACCCGCAGGTGGGCTTCGCCATCGACGTCGGCTTCGCCACCGACCTGCCGGACATCCCGAAGAAACTGCTCGGCGAAATCCGGCTCGGCGGCGGCCCCGAACTCAACCGCAGCTGCGACAACAATCCAGTGCTCGGGCGTATGCTTCGCCGCATTGCCAAGGAGAAGAAGATCGCCTATCAGGAGACTGCGGCGCATCGCGCCTCCGGCGGTACCGATGCGGCTCAGATCCAGATGACCCGGGCCGGGGTGGCCACCGCACTGCTGAGCATTCCGAACCGCTACATGCACTCGCCGGTCGAAATCTGCGACCTGCGCGACGTCGAAGGCGCGGTCAAACTGCTAGTCGAGACCATCGCCGCGTTCCGGGGAGATGAATCCTTCATCCCGGGAATCGACTGAGGATGGCGCCCGATTCGGAACTGGCCGCCGCACTGCGGCGGCGCAGGCTCAACGACAGCCGGAACGTCCGGCGCTACATCCACACCAAGAGCTTCAACGATCTGGCCGGCCGCAGTACCGCGCCGGGCAGTGTCCGGCCGGAGCAGCTGCGGCTCCGGGCCCGGATTCTGTTTGTCGTGTTCGCCGCGGCCTTCTGGACCGCGGGGGTGTGGTTCCTTCTGAGCTGATTCCGCAACGGGGCGGCTACTTCGCTTTTTCCACTTCGGCCGCCTCGGTTTCCACCCATTTCGCCCATTTATGGAAGTGGGTGTCCAGCGAGTGTGACTTCGCCGCGGTCACGCCGAGCGAAATGAGCGCCACCAGCACGATGACGACGGCTCCGGCGAGTTCCGGGCGGGTGAAGGTGCGGTGGTCGGCCGCGGAGGGGTCATCCGTCAGCGCGTTACGCCGCGCCCAGACGAAGACCGGAATTCCGAGCAGCAGGAAGAGAAACGCGGTCATGAGGTAGTTCAGTCCGGCCGAATAGATCATCCACAGCGCGAAGAGCGAACCGGCCACGCCGCAGAAGAACGCGAAGTGGAAGCGCACCGGCATGTTGGCCGGATACTGCTTCGTCGCACAGATCTTCCACAGATAGAGCGTGCATGCAAGATAGGGCGGCAGAATCATCACCGAGGTGATCGAAAGCATCGTGTTCCAGGCGTTGCTGGCGAAGTAGACCACGATCATCGCCAGCTGCATGATCAGGCTGGAGACGAAGAGCGAAACGCTCGGCATGCCGCGGGAGTTCTCCCGTTTGAAGATGCGCGGGAAGGTGCCGTCCATCGCCGCCGCGTAGGGAATCTGGGCGATCATGATGGTGAAGGCGAGCCAGCTGGTGAGCAGCGCGATGATCACTCCTGCGTTCATCACGTCGCCCGCCCAGGAGCCGTGAACCACATCCTGCAGCAGCGGCGCGGTCGACGGATTGGCGAGCGCGGCCAGCTGCGGCTGATACATCCGGCCGAAGGGAAGGATTGAAAGCAGCGCGTAGATCACCAGACAGCCGAGAAATCCGATCAGCGTCGCCTTGCCGACGTCGCTCTGGCTGCGCGCCCGGCCGGAAACCACCACCGCTCCTTCGATGCCGATGAACGCCCACAGCGTCACCATCATCGTCGACTGCACCTGCTTGAGCATGCTGCCAAGCGGGCGGATGTGAAGCTGGGGAATCGTTTCGCTGCCGGTCATGTCGGTCGAGAAGAAGGCCCAGCGGAAGGCGAAGAGCATGATGACGATGAAGAGCGCGATCGGAACCAGTTTGCAGATCGTGCCGATCGTGTTGATGAAGGCCGCCTGCCTCATGCCGGCGAGCACGGCGAAGTTCATGATCCAGATCACCAGCGAGCCGCCCAGGATCGACCAGAGGTTGTTCCCGCCGGTGAAGGTGCCGGGGAAGAAGTAGTTCAACGCATCCATCAGCAGCACCGCGAAGCCGACGTTGCCGAAGATGTTGCACAGCCAGTAGGACCACGCCATCTGAAATCCGGCGAAGCGGCCGAAGCCGAGCCGGGCGTAGGCGTAGATGCCGGTGGTCGCGTCCGGTCTCGCGTCGGCGAGAATCCGGAAGGTGTTCGCGATGAAGAACATTCCGACGCCGGTTACCACCCAGGCGATGATGACCGCTGTTACCGAAGCCTGCTGGGCCATGTTCTGCGGCAGGCTGAAAATGCCGCCGCCGATCATTGCGGAGACCACCAGCGCGGCCAGCGCGGTCACTCCGAGTTTTCTGTTGTCGTCAGCCATGATGTTGATTCCTCCTCTTGTTGTATCCTCAAAATTACCGGGTGCTCCGGGTGCTTCTGGCGGCGGCGGGAGAGTCCTGCGGCGAATCCCAGACGCATTCGCCCACGACGATCAGTTCGGCGCTGCGGACTGAGGTGGATTCGGTCGAGAAAAGGTAGCCGAGATAGGGCACGTCCATGAGCCAGGGAATTCCGGTGCGGGATTTGACCTGTTCCTGCTTGCGCAGTCCGCCGATGACGAACCGGTCTTTGCCGTGCGGCAGGCTCACCTCCTGGGTGACGGTGTTGCCGTTGGAGATGCGCGGTTTCCCGTTCGATTCGAAGCCGATCAGACTGGAGTTCGAGAGCGTCACGCTGAACCGGGTCTCGTCGAGGTTGACCGAGGCGTTGTTGACCGTCATCGTGAAGCCGAATCCGGCGAATGCGGTGGTGACCTGCTGCTCCCCCTTGCCGATGGCGAGGTCGGCACTCTCCCTGCCGGGCCGGTCGATCGAGCGGTCAAACCAGGCGGCGATCGACGAGAGCAGTTCGTAGGGGCCGACGCCGGTGTCGGGGAAGGGGGTTCCGGTGGAAGGATCGACGGTGGTGCCCGGTTCGATGGCGCCGTTCACTGGATGCGAGGTGTCCGAGTAGAAGATCTGGGTGGTGCGGCTGAGCTGCGCCGGGGTGTTGTTGCGCACGCACAGCTCACCGGTGTGGAGCACCTTCGCCTTCCCCCGGCTTGCGAGGAAGTCGAGGTAGCGGGTGTTCCACTTCGGGTTGAAGTTGTAGAAGCTGGTCCGTTCGGAACCGTCGGCCCGGTTCAGTCCGCCGTTGTAGACCGCCGCCCAGTTGTTGCGGTAGCGGCCGCCGACGGAGAAGAGGTCGGCGCCTTCGTTGTTCTTCCACGACTGGAAGTCGATGCCCATGCGTTCGTCGTTCTCGCTGTAGAGCTCGTAGACCCGGATGCGGAGCCGGACCTGCGGAATCGGCACGTCGTAGAGCGCGAGCATTCTGGCGATGTTGTCGCAGGAGTAGTTCGAGACGTCGAAGATCAGCCAGTTGAGATCGGGATCGATGGCGACAACATCCTGCCCCTGCCACAGTTCGGTCACGTCGGAGATGTTCATGCCCATGTTCTGGATCAGCGGCAGCAGGTTCTGCGCCGGAACGAATTTCGGCAGGTAGAAGAACATCTGCGAGCCGTAGTTGATCGCGCCGAGCTCCGGGTTGTCGAGCATCGCGACGATCGAATCGATCCCCATGCCGTTCTCCTGGTCTTCGAACCGGTAATCCTCGGCGCTGACGAACAGGAGTCCGGTTCCGTCGGCGTACTTCAGGCACTCCACTGCGGTGTTGCTGCCGAGCTGGAGCTGCGGATTGTAGCCCGGCTGGGCGTTCGCCGGAGTGGCGAGTTCGGGGGAACTCACCGTCGCGGTGAGCGGCGCCGTCGTGGTGTTGCCGGGGTAGTTCTGCTGCAGACTGGTGTTGCCGACCCGTTTGGACTGCACCATCTGGCGCAGGTAGTCGCGGAATTCATAGGGGTCGACGTGGCGGAGCACGTAGGTTTTGGTGATGACCCGCGGGTCGGCGTTGTCGCGGACGAAGTGGACTTCCCGGGTGTCCTCCTTCACCTTGACGAGCAGCTGCGCCTCGACCCGGGTGCTGTCGTAGCCGCCGGTGTTGTTGAAGTTCGAATCGCGGGGCACGCCGGGGATTTCGGCGCCGCGGAGGAGTGCGGGCACCGCGAGAAGGAGAAAGAGGAATCGCTTGTTCTGTCGCATGATGCCGCCTCCCTATTTGAGTTGAATGAGTTCGCCTGCCGCGCCGTCGGCGGGAGCGGGTTTGGCGGTGTCGAGCATTTCCGCAGTGACCGCGAGGTAGAAGCGGCTCTTTTCGAGACTGGTGGTCGTGGTGCTGAAGAGGTACTTCAGAATCGGAATCTCCATCAGAAACGGCATGCCGATGGTCTGTTCGACCTCCTGTTCGAGGTTCCATTCGGCGAGGATGGTCTCCCGGCCCAGTTCGATCAGGGTGTTGCCGGTGACCTGGCTGGTTTCGACCAGTTCCGAACCGACGTTGTTGCGTTCGACGATGTCGGCGGCCTGAATGTCGTAGCCGAAGAAGACGGTGCCCGGGTATTTCGTGTAGGCGCCCGGCTGGTAGGGGTTGATGGAGAACTCCTCGCTCGCCGGGTAGCCCTCCTGCGGCACGCCGTAATGGAGGTTGACGATCGGCTGGAGGAGTTTCAGATAGAGCTGGTTGAGGCCGGTGGTCTCCCCGAGAAGTCCGGTGGTGACGCTGGTTTTGTCGTTGTCGGATTTGGCGATGTTCTGGAACTGCGGGTTGAAGTAGAGTTCAGCGGACGGGGTGTTGTTGCAGACGGTGAGGGTGGCGCGGTTCCGGATCTCGGCGTTCCCGCTCTGCTGAAGCAGCCGGATGAAGCTCGCGTCGAACTGCGGCGCGAAGAGAAATCCGCCCAGCGGACCGGAGAAGGCCTGCAATGCGGCGGTTCCGCCCGACGAGACGCCGGAGGCGTCCCAGGCGACGGAGAAGAGGTTCAATCCGGGACCGTTTTTCCAGGCGAGATATTCGATGCCGAGGTCGCGCAGGGTGCTTTCGCGCAGTTCGTACAACGTGAAGTGGAAGGTGATCTGCGGAGCGGGTCGGTCGATCCAGCTCAAAAACTCGTAGACGTACTGGGTGTTGGAGCTGTTGTCCTTCCAGTAGATCTGGTTGGAGTTGGCGTCCCAGGCGTAGACCGAACCGGCGGGACCCTCGCCGATGATGGAGTTGACCAGCACGTTGAGCATGTTCTGACCGGAACGGAACTTCGGCCGGTAGACCGCCCGGGTGATGCCGGTGCCGCGGATGACGTCGGCCGGAGTTCTGCCGTCGACCTTGATGTCGCGGTCGATTTTGCGGATGAAGTCATCCACATAGGGCATCATTTTGACCGGGCAGGTGACGGTGAGCAGCTGGGTGTTGTCCGCTCCGTATTCGATGCAGTTGACGCTGGAGTTCATGTTGTACCGTTTGACGATACCGAGCAGGAACGGGGTGACGTCGTTGGACTGGACATACTTGAGCTGGTAGACCTTCGAAACCATGCGGTCCTGCGCGTCGTCCTGGATGAACCGCAGTTTCTGGACACCCGGATTCTCACCGGGGGCGTTCTGTGCTGCTGCGACAGTGCACAGCAGCAGCCCGAGGGCGAGCGCTGTTGTTTTTCTGGACATATTGCATTCCTCCCCTGCGAATGTTTTCACTCCAGCGTTTTGCCGGAGAAAATTCCGTACGGATCCTCCGGGCGGACCAGCCCGGATCTATGTTATGTCCAAAAAACCGGCGTGCCGCCGGAACAGCCACACTTCGCGGCGGGGCGATTTCCAGGCACAATTCAGGAATCGTGCACACATCGGGGCCGGAGGGGCTCTGCAATTTCTCTCTCTTCTTCAATATTACTCCGGTTGTGAAGTTTGTCAACCCGGATGAGAGAAGATTTTCACAAAAGTTGCGGAATTTCGGATTCAGACCCCGTGCAATTCCCTGCGGCATCGCCGGATGCAGATGGAATACTGCTGGAGGCTTCGATTGCCGCGGACGCTCCTTTGCGGACTTGAGGCGGCTGCTCCGGCGGGGAAATAACGCTTGCTTTTCCTTCTCGGCGTGCTAGATTACCCCATTCGGAAACGGCGGTCGGCGGGGCATTTCCCCGGCGTCCGGACGCCCCGAAGCGGACGTGCTCTCAATGCAGTTGCAAATCAAACGAGGTGAAGGAATGTGCTTTTCTCCGTATTCTGATCTGATGCAGCACTATTACGGCAGGATGGTGCGCGAGTGTGTCGAACGGCGGCGGAAGGAGCTCGCCGCGGTGGATTCCCGGGAGAAGGCGCTGGCCTATGTCCGGCTCGCCCGGGAGCGGATCCGCACCGCCTTCGGTCCGTTGCCGGAACGGCATGTTGCGGACGCCGTTGTCACCGGCGTGATCGAACGCGACGGCGTGCGGATGGAAAAAGTTCTCTTCGAATGCGCTCCCGGATTCCACATGACCGGCATCGTTTACCGGTCGGTTTCTCTGCGTACTCCGGCCCCCGGTGTGCTTGCTCTGCTCGGGCACAACGACAACGGCAAGGCCGCCCGCAACCAGCAGAGCTGTTGTGTCGGGCTGGCCCGCAAGGGAGCGGTGGTGTTCACGGTCGATCCCATCGGGCAGGGGGAGCGAAAGCAGTATTCCGGCGACCCGCTGCGTTCCGGCTGCGTCTGGGAGCACAACATGGCGGGCAAACAGCTTTCGCTCTGCGGCGAATTTTTCGGCGCCTGGCGGGTGGCCGACGCGAAGGCGGCACTCGACTGTCTCGCCGCCCGGCCGGAAGTTGACAAGACGAAGCTCGCGGTGACCGGGGCCTCCGGCGGCGGAACGCTTTCCAGCTACCTCTTCGCGCTCGACGACCGGCTGACGATGGCGGCACCGGCGTGTTACATCACCACCTTCCGGCGGAATTTCGAAAATGAGCTGCCGACCGACGTCGAACAGATTCCGCCGGGGCTGTGGGCGGCGGGCGGCGACATGGCGGACTTTCTGATCGCCCGCGCGCCGCATCCGGCGTTGATTCTGGCGGTGGAGGATGATTTTTTCGATCCGCGCGGCGCGGCGGAGACATTGGAGGAGGCGCGGCATATCTACGCGCTTCTGGGGGCGGAACAGGAGGTCGAACTCTTCGTCGGCGAAGGCGGCCACTCTCTCGGTCCGCAGTTGCGGAATGCGACGTATGAATTCTTCACCCGGCACTGGTTCGGGCGGGCGGTCGGCGGGGAGGAGCCCTTCGAACCGCTCCCCGACGAGGAACTTTTTGTCACTCCCGGCGGTCAGGTGACGGAACTCCCGGGCGAAGTGACGCTGCCGGAATATCTCGCCCGCCGGGCGGCGGAGCTGGCGCGGAACCGTTCGCCGGAGAAAGACGGGATTTCCGCTTTTCTGAAGGAGGCGCTTCAGGCGGAACCGGCGGTCGCGGCTCCGGAGTATCGGGTCCTGCGCGGCCGCACCGGGGAAAACGGCCTCAGCTGTCTCGCGCTGCGGACCGAACCGGAGGCGGAGGCGTTTCTGCAGTTCCGCCGGAGCCTGGGGGCGTTTCACCTGCCGCCGGGGCGGGAGTGCACGCTCTATCTGCCGCACGTCGACGCGGAGGAGGAGCTGGACGCCGGAATTCCGGAGGAGAAGGAGTGTCCGGGGCCGCTCTTCGCGCTGGATGTGCGCGGCTCCGGCAAGTCGGCGCCGCTGACCTGCGACCGCGGAACGGACTACTTCTACATGTATGGAAGCGACTACTTCTACGACGCGACCGGCCAACTGCTCAACTCCTCTTATCTCGGGGGAAAGGTGCGGGATCTCTTCGGAGCGATTGCCTTGCTGCGTTCCGCCGGGTATATCGAACTCACGCTCGCCGGGCGCGGTCTCGGCGGATTGATCGCGGCGTATGCCGCCGGAATCGATTCCTCCGGAATCCGGCGCATCCGGTTGCGGAACGTACCGCGTTCCTGGGGTGAACTGATGCGGAAAGGGGAGTTTCTCTGGCCGCAGTCCCATCGGATTCCGGGGATGCTGCAGAGGTTCGATCTGGACGATCTCTACCGGTTGCTGGCGGAGCGGTGCGACTTCCGGCTCTCCGATCCGTGGGACGGTTTCTTCCGATCGCTGTCGTGATCGTAGTTTGAGTTTAATGAACTGGAAATGATATACTTCCGTCATCTCTTCTTCCGGGCGG
>NZ_DBEXAY010000129.1:0-21930 GCF_048170485.1 Victivallis sp.
AATAGAAAAATCTCATAAAAATTACAAAAAGGGATTGTTTTTTTGAAAAGACTGGGTAAATTTACTGATAGTGCGAATATTTTTACTGAAAAAGCCTGTCGATTTTTCGGCGGGTGAATTTCATCGATAAGGAAAACGGGATACTATGAGTGCGGTGATGGAGGGTGCCGTCATTCAGACGGAAAACCTGTCGAAGGTATACAAACGCTGGTTTCGTCCTGGAACATTTGCTCTGAACAACTTGACGATTACGGTTCCCCGCGGTTCGATCTTCGGGTTCCTCGGGCCGAACGGTGCCGGCAAGACCACAACCATCAAAATCCTGATGGATCTCATCAAGGCGACCAGCGGGAAGGCGTATGTGCTCGGTCGTCCCTCCTCCGACGTCGAGGTCAAGGCCAAAATCGGATTCCTGCCGGATTCTCCGGCGTTCAGCCCGCAGCTGACGGCGCGGGAATTCCTCAACATCTGCGCAAAACTGCTGCGTCTGCCCCCGGAAGGGCGCCCGGAACGGATCGAAGAGGTGCTCGAAACCGTCAAGATGGCGGATCATGCGAAAGATAAGATCGGTTCCTTCTCGCGCGGAATGCTGCAGCGCATCGGCGTGGCGCAGGCGATCCTCAACAAGCCGGAGCTGCTGATCCTCGATGAGCCGCTCCTCGGGCTGGATCCTTTCGGCCGCCAGGAATTTAAAAACATCATCCTCGAACAGCAGAAGCGTGGCACGAGCGTGTTTTTCAGCAGCCACATTCTTTCTGACGTCCAAGAGATCTGCAACCGGATCGCGATTCTCAACAAGGGCAAACTGCTCTGCACCGGGCCGCTCGATGATCTGCTCGCCTGCTCCGGGACCAGCGTGACCATCGCCCCCGGGCACGATGATATTCTTAAGGAGTTGATCGCGATGGCCGCCGGCACCGAGAAACAGCCCGATGGCGCCTGGGTGCTGAACCTCGGCCGCAACGGGGAGGCGGTGCGCCGGGCGGAGGAGCTGAGTGTGAAACATCCCGGAGCGCTGATGATCTCCGCCATGCATGAAAATCTGGAGGAGTTCTTCTTCCAGACGCTGGAGAAGGATCGTGCGGCGAACGGCGAACAGGAGCACGAGCAGGCGTAATTCGCGTTTTATGCGTTTATATATAGAAAGATAAGAATTTTAAAAAAGGTTGCTGAAAAACAGAAAAGAGCAAGGAAGGAATTATTAGATGAACGAATTGTTTGCAATTGCGGGAAGTACGTGGCGAAATGTGCTGCGGCTCAAAGTCGTGTATTTTCTGGTGTTCTGCGTGTGGGTGCTGGTCGCCTGCGCGCTCAACTATGACGTGCTCTCTCTCGGGCTGGAGAAGGAGCTGCTCATCGACGCGTCGCTGATGCTCAACACCGTCACGGCGGTGCTGATCGTGCTCTCGATGACGTTTGAAATTCCCCGCGAACTCAAGGAAGGCGTGGCGTCGACCATGCTGACCAAGCCGCTGGGGCGTACCAATTACCTGGTCGGGAAGATGATCGGAAACATCGTGGTCGGCTTCGTGCTCTGCGCGCTGGTGGCGGCCGGTTCGTTCCTGATCTTCCGTGTCTCCTATTCCGAGACGATCGGTCAGGCGATGCTGCAGAGCCAGATCATGGTGATTCTGTCGGTCATCCCGATGTCCGCGCTGGCGGTTCTCTTCGCCGTGCTGCTGCCGGAGGTGGTCGCGCCGGTGGTCACCGTGCTGGTGATCTGGTTCTCCTATTCGGTCGGCATTCTCAACATCCCGGTCATCTGCGGCGGAATCCTGCCTGACCTTGAACTTTTCAACTTCAAGGCGAGTGCGGTTTACAAGACGGTGATTCCGTGGAGCTATGTGGTGCTGGTCGCCCTCTGGGGCATCTGCTATGCGATTTTCATCGCCGCGCTGGCCAGCCTGGTGTTCAGCCGCAAAGATATCAAGTAAGAATCCGCTGGAGATAGATCTGCAATGAAAAAAAGTACGTTGATTCATGTTGTTGTCATGGTGGTTGCGGTGATCGCCGCTTCGCTGCTGGCATCCAAACTCACCGCTGATCAGCGGGCGCTGCTGCCCGAGAAGGCGACCATGAGCAAAATGCCGGTCGGCGGATTCCACAAGTTCATGGCGGATGTCGAGTGGATGCTCTTCATCAACTATATGGGTTCGCAGAGCACGGTCGATGAGACCAACATCGACGAGGTCACCCGCCGTCTGGAGCGCCTGATCGCTCTCGACCCGAACCTCGACAAGCTCTATCAGGACGGCGTCTCCTCGATCTCGGTCGCCGACCCCGAGAAGACGGTCGAACTGCTCAAGCGCGCCTGCGAGAACTATCATCTGCGCAACAACGCCGAGATTCCGTTCTACACCGGTTTCGTCATGGTCCAGTACCTCAAGCCGGCCAATTACAAGGATGCGCTCGACTACTTCAAGATGGCGATGCAGCGTTCCGGCGGCGGCCAGGACCAGAAGACCCACTACACCAGCTACTATTTCCGTTCTCTCGCCAAGCTGATGGCGATGGAAGAGAAAATGGATGAGCGGCTGGCGCTGGCGGAAGTCCTCTTCAAGGAGTGGCAGAACTCCCGCGGTTACAACGACTATGCCGGCAGCGGCGAGATGCAGACCCAGAACCTGAAGGAGCGTCTCTTCCGGGCTCTGAAGGACATCAAGACCCCGTCTGAGGACTACACTCCGACCAAGCAGGTGCTGGACCGCGCTTCGGACATCTCCAACAAGGTGTTCGCCGACAGCCATCTTTGCATCAACTGCATCACTCCCTACGGCCCCGGCGAGTCCTACTGCTCGAACTGCGGCGAGGCGGTCAAAGCCTGGGGTAAGTGCAAGAAGTGCCAGCGCACCATCGCCGGCGCCTCTTTCTGCCCCTACTGCGGCACTGCCCAGAAGAAGTGAGGCATCCCGTGCTTCGGCGCAGGAAAATTGGGAAAACCGCCGTCATTGTGACGGCGGTTTTTGTCGTTTCACTGGCCGGGTACGTGCTCTCTGACGCGGTTCTTCAACAGAATACGCTTCAGCAGGCCAAGCCGAATCGCGACGGCGAATACGGTCAGCTGGTCAACTGGCTGCCGAAAAGCGCCAAGCTGGCGATTGAGTACCGGGCCAAATACCTCTTCTTGCAGAACCGGATGAACCGGGCCCGCAAGATGGACCAGAAGGTGGATGCCATCTTCACCTTTGCGGACTACATCAAGGCCAAGGATCCTGTCGGCAGCGATACGATGCTGATCAGTGTGGTGACTGACCCGCAGTACAATGGTTCGCGCCGCGCCTACAAGTCGTTCGCCCGGCTGCTGCTCAGCAAGACGAGCAAGCGCCCGGTGACGATGGAGGAGTACCACAAGCATATCGCCGGCCTGCGGTGGGAGGAGGATATCTTCGATGCGTGGGTGGCCGGGCAGACGCAGCTCAATGCACTGCGGGTGCCGGATCCAGTCTACCTGAAATTTTTCGCTCCGTTGCTGGAACACCCGAAGCCGTACACCAACTACGATCGTTTTTACAACGATGTGGAACGGCGGGCGAAAAAGATCGGCGAGAATGCAATCGCCGCCAAAGCCGCGCAGATCAAAGCGGCGAACCGGGCCGGCCGGCGCTCGCTCTCGCAGAATCTGCTGCGTGCTCCGCTGGAGTATCGTGAGCGCTACAGCGAGGCGCAGGAGGGGCTTGCCGCCGCCAAAACGCCGGAGGAGAAGGTTTCCTGGTTGACTTCGCTGGCGACGATGACCCGCGACAAGGACGACGCGGAGAGCAACCGCCTGTTCGATCAGCTGCTCGATACGCCGGAGCTGAAAAATGCGAAAAATGCCTACATGCCTCTTTCGCGTCTGCTCCTCTACAACCGCAGCAAACGGAAAATTTCGATTCCGCAGTATCACGCGGTGCTGGAGAAAATCCAGGATCCGATGCAGCTCTATATGGCGTGGGAAGCCGGCATGCAGCAGCTGATGTCGCTCAAGGCCAAGCCGAAGACGATGCTGGAGTACTTGAGCCCGCTGCTGGATCGCGAGATCAAGTATCAGGACTACGCCGGCCTGTTCCGCGAGATCGTCAAGAATGCGGAGGCTCTAAAGGATACCGCGACGGCGGCGAAGGCGAATGCGTTTCTTACCAAAGTGCAGGAGACGTTCATGCCGTCGCTGATGATGGGCGATGAAGCGTTGGGTAACGAATAGGGACGGATGACGATGTGGGCTGTTGCTGAATTATCTTTGCTGAAAATGCGCGAAGGCGCGTTTTATCTGCTGATTCTGGTCGGGATTGCGGTCTGCGTGCTGGCCGATACCGCCGACCCGGTATCCGGGCAGGTGACGCGGGAGTCGTTGTTCGCCTATGCGTTGAGCGGGGAGTCGGTCAATGTGCCGCCGCTGACCATCGGAACCTGTGTCGGAATGCTGATCTGCATTCTGCTGGGGGTGTTCTACGGCTCCTCCGAGGTGCCGGGGGATATGAATTCCGGGTTGATCCTGGTGGTGCTCTCCAAGCCGGTCAGCCGGATGCGCTACCTGCTCGGGAAATATCTCTCGACTTTGCTGATGACGGAGGGGATCTTCATCGTGATCGAGGTGGTGCTGGTGTTGTCGCATTTCATTCTCGGCACCGGCGGCTCGTCGGATTATTCGCTGCGGCAGATTCTGCGGCAGTTCATTCCGCCGATGATGCTGATGCCGCTGATTGCGATCACGGTGACCTTTTCAACGGTGGCCGGCTCGATGGGGTCGATGGTGTTTACGACGGTCTATCTGCTCTTTTCGGCGGTGATGTCGTTCATGCCGCTGACGCTGGCGCTCTTCCCGGAGGGGATGATTCCGGGGCTTGGCGTTGCGATGACGGTGCTGCACTACTTCTTCCCGAACCTCATCTCCTACTTTCAGGAGAGTGTGCATGGGGCGTTTCTGGTGTCGGCGCTGGTGCTTTACACCATTTCTCTTACCGTGCTTTTCCTGTTGCTTGCCATCTGGCGCATCCGGAAAATGGATCTGTCGCCGCTGCACTGAGTGGAACGAACGGCGGCCCGGAGGATGAGTTTCCTCCGGGCCGTTTTATCTCTTGAAGTCTGCTTTTCTGCGCTGTTCTTTACGACTGCGGTGGAGCCGCCGCAGTTCAGCGGAGCTTTCCGGCAGCGCAATGCCGGCGGGTTTCCCCGGTGAATTGTTGTATGTGCGTCGCACATTTCCCGTCGGTTGTTTTGTTGCAGCAACGATTTTGCAGGGAAGGAAATAAATGGCGGATGTGTAGACGAAAGCTGTTGTGTGTCAAATTTTCATACTTCTTTTTGTTGTCAAAGAGAGTAAGCTCCCCCTTTTAACGGGGGGAGATTCCGGTGTTTTCTTTAATTTCATGAAAATCCAGCGGGAGAAAAAGTTCCGGAACATGGAAGTTCAGGCCGGGACACTGTGGAAACGAGGAGGGCTCCCGCGCCGCGATGGAGTTTCCGTAATTATGACGGGCAAACAGAACGGTCCAGCCGGTCGCTCCGGTTTGCAGGGGAGAACCGTATTTCGCCAGCTCTTTCAAAGGAATCCGCGCCTCTACGGTCCAGGAGCGATCCCGGTCGGTGTGATTGTTGACGGTACCGTCATTCCACACCGCCACCTCGAATCCCGGCATCGCCTGCTGGGGGAAATAGTCCACCAGCTCCCACATGCCGCAGGCCGGAATCAGCAGACTGGTTTTGCGCCCGAGGGGGGTGATGTGAAATTCAAAGTACTGTGGGTGATCCCGGTGTTTCAGGAAAATTTCCACCACATCGCCGTATTTCCACTGTGGTGCCTGATCCCGGTCCCGCCGGGCGACCTGATCGCCGTCTTCCAGCTCGAATCCGATGTAGAGATATTCTTCGTCAAACAGCAGCCGCACGGTGGCCGATTCACAAAGAACTGGTCCCAGCTGGCGGAGTCGATCCGCAGCCATGCTCCGGGGGCGGAGAAACGAGTAACACGACGCATGCCGCCAGGAGTCTTCATTCAGAGAGCCATCCAGCTGAATGGTGGCGGCCGTCTTTTTGACAATCACCTTCTGCAGTTCCGGTGTCGGATGCATCATGCACCCGGCGACCGGAAGCAGGAAAAGCCAGAAGATTTGTCGCAGTCCTGTCATCGTTGCCTCATTTCCATGGAATGTCATACCAGCCGGATGGCCAGGCGAAATTCCGCATATTTCCCTCGCCGTGCGTGTAAATTCCGCCGCGGTAATGCAGCGGAAGCTCCCCGCGCATCATGCGCATGACGTCGATGTAGCGAAGTTGCATCATGAGTCGTCCCTGGCCGGGGATGAAGCCTGCGCCGACGGAATTTATGACGGAGGCGTAAACCGGGTAGACCCAGAGGCCGTCCTTGTTCTGCGAGTTGGTCGCCATTTTCGCCAGGGATTCGGTGATCCGACGCATCCGGTCCAATGCCGGCTTGTCCAGCTTCGGTTCCCTGACCGGATAGACCATGGCGGCGAGCAGGGCGCGGAAATTTGGCACGGTTTTGTCCGGAACCGGTTTTTTGCCGCGGCGGAACGAGGCGTATTTCGCCATCTGTTCCGCATCGTCGAGGAGATAGACGTGATCCATGTGAGCCAGAACCGGCCGCCCGGTTGAAATGTCATAGTAGGCGAAGCATTTTCCATCGGGGAACTTTTTCTGGAACCATTCCGCGGTGTTTTTCAATGCTTCGCGATAGCGTTCGTCCCCGGAAAGGCGGTAGAGCGTCACCATCGCCTGCGACGCGTGGCGCGTGCTCTCCCAGGAGAGTGCGGGCGGTTCGAAATGGCGCGCCCAGATCGGTTTCAGATTCCGGTCGTACTGGTCCGCCCAGCCGGACACCGCACCTTTGAGCTGAGCTTTCAACAGCCATTCTCCTGCCCGCTTGACTGCATCGATGTATTTGCGCTCCTTGGTCAAATGGTACATGAGGATCATCACGTCGATCGCATCGTTCATCGCGAGGTCGTTGATCTCGCCGCCCTGCGGGAGGCCGCGGCAGGTTCTGCCGACCTTCGCCTCCATATCGTAGTGGTGCGACCAGCTGCCGTCGGGATTCTGGGCGGAGAGGTAAAACTCCCCACACCTCTTCATCGCCTCCAGATACTGTTTCGTCCCGGTGAGCCGGTACATGTAGGCGAGCAGATAGAGTGGATGGCTCTGGCAGCTGTCCTGAAACTTGTATTCCGGTTTATGTGAACCGCATTCGATCCGGTTCGGGCCGACCTTGTAGAGATAGAGCCAGGCGCCTTCCGGAGACTGGGCGCGCACGTAGAAATCCGCTGTTTTCTTTGCGATGTCCAGCGCGTGGTAATCCTGAAGCAGTTCATAAGCGTAGGCGAACTGCGCCGCGACGTAGGCGCTTCCGCGGGATTTGTCGTTGGTGATGATGTCGTCGTACTGGAGCAGCTGCCGCCCCTGCGCTTCCGCGCCGAGGAATCCCGGATAGGTGTAGACGTTCTGCCACCCGGCATTCATCCGCTGCAGCGCGGCAAGGGTGCTCAGCGTTTTGCGAACCCCTTTTTCCGTTCTGGCGAGCAGATCGGGAGGCGGAGGCAGGCTTTTCCATGCAAGAAGATCGGCATATCGGCAGGAGGCGATTTTCAATTCGTCAAACTTCATACCCGGAATGGAGAGTCCATCCGGACAATTTTCCGGGCGGATGGCGCCCCCCAGCAGGAACAGCAGAAATTCCCGTTTGTCCGTCTGTGGAATCGCCAGCTTCCCGGAGCGCCCTTTGCCGTTCAGCGCGATGAATCCCTCCTGCTTCTTCAAATCCCAGCCGGCAGTAACGGTTTGCCATTCTCCCTCCGAAACCGCATCCAGAGGAATCGACACCTCGGAGATCAGGCGAAAATCCTCCGGCTTATCCGTTTCGCTACGGTCGCCCGGATACATGTAGAGCAGATTCCGGACCGCGAGGGAAAGTCGGTTTTTTCGCTTTACGATGTCCATGCTGTAAGATTCCCGCAATGCGGAGAACAGCGTCATGCTTTCGTCCTCCCTCCAAGCCGGGCCGCGGACCCGGAACTGGATCACCGCCGTCTCCGGATTCAAATTGCTTTCACCCCGGTAATGAATCTGACCGCCCGGTTCGGTGATCTCGATCCCTTTTCCGGAGAAGCCGGGGACCGATTTCACCCCGAATCCACCCGCCAGAGGTGACGAGAGGGCAAAATCCGCATCCAGCGGCTCCTTCTCCCAGGAGGCTTGCAACGAGGTGAAGCGTTCCGGGAACGGTTCATTCAACAGAGATTGCGGCAATTGAAATTCCGCTGCACACAGTCCTGCCGCGGCAAACATCGGAATCAGCAATTCAAGATATTTTTTCATAAAATTCTCTCCTGAGTGAAAGTGAAAATCAATTGTTGGGGTAAAGAACGCGATCCAATCCGGCGATGTCAATCGCATTAATGGCTCCCTTCGGCTTGCCGGCAACGTGACCGTCCGCCCAGAGAATGTTATTTCTGCCGCCGGCATGAATGGCTCCGACGACGTAGGTCACCGTGCTGAGATTGAAATAGTGTTTGATGGAGAAGGTGGTATCCTTTGCCGGCGTATTGGCCTCGCAGAGGTAGATGACCTTCGATGGATTTTTGACCTTTCCGCGCCGCAGCGGACGCTGTGTCGGCAGCCCTGTCCCCAGTTTGTCATTGTTGCTGAGGATCCCATTTACAACATAACTGAAATGGTTCCATGAGAAAACATTACTGGAAGATGCATAGTATAGTTCCCGTGACTGACTCGGGCAGCAGTGTACCGTATTGCCTTCGCGGTGCCATTGGTCCAGCGTTGTCTGTGTGATGTTTTTCACGAAGAACATGGAGAATGGAGAGGCCGCATAACGCCAGTCTTTCAGTCGCGGTTGAGTGTCCTGCGACATCTGTTCAATCGGAATAAAAAAATCGTTGTAAGTATCTGAATAATGGCTTGCCGATTGGAAAAGTTGACGGAGGTTTCCGACGCAGGAGACCTCCCTGCCTTTTTCTCGAGCCTTGCTCAGAGCGGGAAGCAACAGGGCGGCGAGGATTGCAACGATCGCAATCACGACTAATAATTCAATAAGTGTAAAACAATTTCTCAAATTGGTTTTGCGGAAGAAACTTCTTCTCATGGCATCCTCCCTTTGTTCTTCAAGCTGTTTTCCGTTCAGCGTTTTTGATTTCAAGAAACGTTCTGACCGCGTCGGCCAGTTTTTTCAACGATTCTTCCAGCGGTTTTCTCCTGTCCCGGATAATCTGGCGTATGCCGTTCTGGATCAATGTAGTTAATTCCGGAGAATCCAGGTTGTATTCCGCTGACATGTGATCCATCTCCGAAAGAAAGAGCAAATCGCGTTCGTCGGTCATATCGATTGTCTTGCAGGCGGAGGATTTGCGGATCGGGATGCCGTATTTTTCCTCGGCGATATAATCCTGCACCTTCTCCGAGAGCATGAAAGCGAGGAAATCGCGGATCATCTCCGGATCGACACACTCCTTACGGACGCAGAGCAGGTCGGTTGCCTGCGCCATCAGGTTTTTTCCGCCGGGCATGCGGGGCAGGGGAACCGCGCCCCAATCGTCAAATTTACGATGTTTGAAGTAGCAGAGCGCTTCCCGCTCCGACAGCAGAAATGCTGTTTTCCCGGAGACGAAGGAGTTGAAGTGCGAGACGAGAAGTTCCTGATTCTCCAGAACTTCGGCGAGTTCGCGAACCGCGCGGATTCCAGCGATCGTCTCCGGCGAATCGATTCTCACCGGATTGGCCGGATCCTGTTCCAGCAGCGAACCGCCGCAGCGGAATACGAAATTGATCCAATAATACGAAATGGAGTGATAATTCAACAGTATTCCTGGAGGGATTGTCCGCTTCAGGAGGCGGAGCGAATCGGTGAAATCACTCCATTGCCAGCCGTCCCGTGGTTCCGGGCAGCCATTCTGTTTCAGAACGCTCCGGTTGTAGAAGATTACCCTCGGGGAGAAGATGAATGGTACGGCGAACATGCTGCCATCCGGATTCCGGAAGGATCGGAAGGGGAAATCGAAAAAAAGCGAAGCATCCGGAAACAGTTCATTGAAATATGGAGCAAGATCCAGAAATTCGTTGCGGTGTGCCTGCACATACAAGGTCGGCTGCAATTCAAACATCCCTTTGTCGAATCCCCGGCAATAGCGGATATCCGGCAGTTTTTCCGCCAGCAGTTTTCTGAATCCGGGCAGCCAGAGGAGGTCTGTATCCGTTTTGAACACGATGAAATGGTTCGGCATCAGACAATCCTGCCAGCCTTCCCGTACCACGGATCCCTGCCGGCTGATGGAACGCAGAATTCCGGCATTTGACAGTACATTTACTGCATGCTGGATGATCGCGAAGGAAGCGCCGACCTCCTGTGCAAGTTTCCGGGCCGCTGGAATCGCTTCGCCCACTTTGTATTCTCCCCGCTCAATCCGGTCAAGAATATAATCGCATGTCTGTGAAATCTTGTCTTTCATCGGTTCTGTCCAGCTGTTTTGTGCACTATAATTATACGACACTTTCCTGATTATGTCAATAGGGGAAGAGAAAAATTTTGAAAAATTCCAGCAATTTTTGATGTTACGAAAACATGGAAATTGATGCAAATGCTTTCTTGACATCTTTGGTTTGGCCCATCCGCCCAGCGTAAAGAGGGGGATGGCACAATTGTCGAAATCGTTTTCCCGTGTTATATTATAAGGAAAAACCATTCGAGGTCGGTATGGAGCAGGAACGGAAGAACAAAAGGAGCATTTCACCGCTGGAGCGGGCGATGCGGCTGCTGAGCGTCCGCTCCTATTCGGAGCAGGAGCTCATGCTGAAACTCCGGCGGGCGGGGGTGGCTGACGCGGAGGCACGGGCCGCTGTGGCCGAGTGTCGCCGCCGCGGCTATCTCAACGACGAACTGCTCGCGGAGGATTTTGCCCATGCGCTTTCCGCGCGCGGGAGCGGCGCCCGCCTCATCCGGATGCGGCTTCGCACCCGCGGGCTCGCGGCGGAACATGTCGAAGCCGCGCTCGAAAAGACCGCCGATCTTGAATACGAGGCCGCCCGCCGCGCCCTCGAATACAAACTGCGTATGCTCTCCAAGGAGAGGGATCTGCGAAAAAAGCGGGAGAAGGCGTTTCGTTTTCTGGTCAGCCGCGGCTTCTCCGGCGCCGTCATCCGCGAGCTCTTCAGTAAAACCGACTTCGGCAATGCTGCCGAAACGGAGTTTGACCCCTTCGGCGATGCGGAATGTGACTGTTTCGACGATGGCGACGACGGAACCGGTTCCTGCTGACCGGTTGCTTTTTCTCTGCAAAAAAACGATCCCGAGGCCTCTTGCTTTCCCTTTCTTATGCAAAAATTGCATAAATGAGACAATTTTTACTATTCTACTATTGACATTTGCAGAAAATCGAGTATAATTATAGAGGAAGCAAAAAAAGGTGTAGAAAAATGGCTGTATCGAGAACGAGAAATACCAATGGAACATCGGGGGTGCTGGCGCAGGTGGCGCTCCGGGCCCGGGTTTCGACCGGGACGGTGAGCCGTGTATTCAACAACAGCGCGCTGATTCCCTCGGAAACCCGGAGCCGGGTGCTTTCGGCGGCGCGCGAGCTGGGATTCCGGCCGCGGGTCGGAGTCCGGAACAAGCAGATCGCGCTGGTGACCGAGCCGCCGTACAAGACGGTGATGGGCGGATACGTCAATACGCTCACGCAGTACATCTGTTTTGCGCTTTCGCGGGCGAATGCCGGGATCAATCTGATCACCGAGGACCGGATCGGGAGTCTGGCCGATTGCTGGTTCGACGGCATCATCGGCATCGCCTGGGAGCCGGAGACGATTGAAATGCTGCGCAAACTGCACAATCTGCCGATCGTCTGGCTCAGCGACGATCAGAGCGAATATTTTCACGCCATCTATGTGGACTGCCGTGCGACCGGCCGCATCGCCGGGGAGTATCTCTTCAGCAAGGGACACCGCCGGATCGCCGTGATTCACGAGCCGGACTACACCGGGAACGGCCGGGCGGACGGCGTCGGCGACGTGCTGCGGGCGAATGGATATGATCCGGAGGAGTACCTCCTGAAGTTCGCCAACACGCTGCCGCTGCATCTCTCGGTCAAGCAGATGATCGACGCCGGGTGCACCGCGGTCTGGGTGACCGGCGAGGATATGAAGGCGCTCGAAGTGAACTGGCTGATTCAGGAGCTGGCGGGCAAGCGGGTGCCGGAGGACATTTCGCTGATGGCGTTCGAAAATCCGGGGATCTCCGAATTCCAGCGCCCCTCGCTGACGACCATCGCGAGCCCGCTGCGGGAAACCGCGGAGAAGGCGGTGGAACTCGTTCTCGCGGACGAACTGGATGGACTTCAGAAAATCGAATTGAGCAATACGTTGATCGAACGGAACTCCGTAATCGCTTTGAAACCCGAATCAAGGAAAGGTATTCATCATGTCGCGCTGTAACAAGGAGGGTCGGACACCAATGAAAAAGCATTTTACCTTGATTGAACTCTTAATTGTAATTGCAATCATCGCCATTCTGGCGTCGCTGTTGCTGCCGGCGCTGAACAGTGCGCGGGATAAGGCACGGGATCTCTCCTGTGTCAACAATCTCAAGCAGATCGGCACCTACATGACGATGTATGTCGACATCAACCAGAACAAATTCCCCAAGTACAACGGCAACTGGGGCGGCGGCTACGACGGGCATGGAAAGTGGCAGGATGTGCTCTACCGAATGACCAAGCCGAATCTCAACACAACCGATCAGATTCATTACGACCGGCCTGCGGCTGAAGTTAGAAACAAAGAAGATGTCATCAAGGGTGATAACCGGCCGAAAGTTTTTTTGCCTGTCCAGCGATGCCGGAAGCGCTGCCTTCCACTAAGGGGATTTCCATGCATTATTCTCCCAATTCGTATCATACCAATCCGGATATTGCCGAACATAAAGGTTCCTGGAATTGGTCACAGAATACTCATGGACCGAACTTCCTGCTCTCCTCGATCAAGCATCCTTCCAACAGGATGATTGTGATGGACACCGCTCGGGAAGATTCCAACCCGGAGGTTGGAGGTCGCGGAGATATCGGTAATCTCTCCCGCTGGCGCCATCAGAAGAAGCAGGGAATGAATGTTCTTTTTGTCGATGGACACAGCAAAATGATGAAATATAATCAAATCTCCAACCCCGGAAGTAAAGGCATCGGTAACAAGACCAAGGATCCGAATGGCTTCTGGGCTGACTGGCAGAATTAATTGATCTTACTCCCAGCAAACAGGAAAGGAACTGCAAGATGAGACACAATTTCACCCTCTTCGAACTCCTGCTGATCGTCGGAGTTGTCGCACTCGCGGCGGCAATGATGCACCCGATGCTCTCCGCGGCGCGCGCCGCGGCGGAGGAAGCCGGATGCCGCAGCAACCTCTCGCTTTTCAGCAAGGCGTCAACCTCCTACAGCAACGACAACGACAACTGGGCGATCACCGGCTACCTCGGTGCGCAGACCGGCAACTGGTTCCACGTCTTCGAGAGATCGTACGGCGTCAACAAGGATGCGTTCCACTGCCCGGCCGATGCGAACTACTCCTTCAGCTCGAAGGGGCTCAACTACGGCCTGAACGTGCTCACTTTCGGCGAAACCTTCAACAACAACCAGAAGAAGGTCCCGCACAAGGTCGATGAGATTTCGAAGTTCGGCCGCAACGACAAGCTGATCATGTTCATCGACACCCCGCCGGTCTGTGCCGGATACAACGGCAAGATCCGTCACGGCGGCGGTCAGGGCGCCTATTATGAATCCACCTCGCCGGTCGCGCCCTACAACTCGGCTTCGGCCTACTATCCGGCCTACGTCCGCCACTCGGACAATGCCGAGGCGATGATGTTCGACGGCCACGTCGAGACGCTCTCCGTCCGTCAGCTCACTGACGAGCGTGACCAGTACACCAATCCGCGGGTCGAGCAGTGGCGCGACGGCAACCTGGCGCTCCGCGGCAACGTGAAGTAATCTCCCGGAATTTGTGAGGATATGATGAAGTTGCTGAATCTCTGGTGCGGCCTCCTTGCCGCCGCGGTAATCTCCGTGGGCGCGGAGGAGCTGCCCTACAAGGCGGATAATGTCTCCGCCAAAGGTTCCGGCAAGGTTGCCGTAAACGGCCGGGAGATCCATCTTAAGATCGACGACCCGCGCGGAACCTCCGGCGTGCGGATTGCCCCGCCCGGCAAGGGCGGCGTCTGGGATATGTCCAACTACAAGGTGCTCGCCGCCGACATTGAAAACCTCTCCAAGGACCGCCAGATGCGGCTGGTGATGTTCATCTCCAACGGCTCCTGGCCGAATAAGGACTTCAAGGAGAGCTACGTCGGCATCGCGCTGAATCCGGGCGAGAAGCGCACACTGCGGATGGAGCTGCCGCATGCGAAACGTTTCCACTTCCCCAAGGGGGTTCCCGCGCCTGCCGCGATTGACACCACGAAGGTGAAGGCGGTCGAGTTCTACATGCAGTGGCCGTTCGAGCCGAAGAAGCCCGGGCTGGTCGACTGCCGGATCAGCAACCTCCGGCTGGAGGAGCCCGGCGCGGTGAAGGCGGCGCCGGAACCGTTCTTCCCCTTCATCGACCGGTATGGTCAGTTCGTCCACGATGAGTGGCCGGCCAAGATCCATTCCGACGCCGATCTGGTTCGCAACCTTCAGGAGGAGGAGAAGGAGCTTGCCGCTTCGAAGCGGCCGGCGGAGTGGAACCGCTTCGGCGGCTGGAAGAATGGTCCGCAGCTGGAAGCGACCGGCAACTTCCGCGTCGCCAAATACGACGGCAAGTGGTGGATGGTCGACCCGGAGGGACGGCTCTTCTTCTCGCACGGCATGGATGTGCTGACCACCTCCGGCAATGCGATCCGCTGTGCCGGGCGGCCGGAGTGGTTCGCCTTCCCGGTCGGCAACGAGAAGGAGATCGCCTTCAACCGGCGCAACCTTCAGATCAAGTACGGCAAAGAGGATTACGAGCCGGATTTCTTCCGGACCGTCAGCCGCCGGCTGGAGCACTGGGGCTTTAATTCGATCGGCGACTGGGGCGACTTCCGCCTGATCGCGCTCGGCAAAACCCCTTACACGATGCAGCTTACCGACTACGACTGGAAGATGCCGCGGGTCGGCAAAAGCAATCTCAAGTTCTACGATGTGTACGACCCGCGTTATGTGGCGAAGATGCGGACGCTGATCCCCGATCTGGCGGAGAAGCATCCGGAGGTGCTGCGGTCGCTCACCGACCCGATGTGCATCGGCTACTTCATCGACAACGAGCTCAACTTTGGCAACCGAAAACCGCTGGAACTCATCCGCGCGGTGCTCGGCAGTCCGGAGAAGCAGTACATCAAGCGCGAGTTCATCGGTGATTTGAAGCGCAAGTATCACACGATCCACAAGCTCAACAAGGCCTGGGGGACGGAGTACGCAAACTGGAACGCGATGCTGCGGAGCACCGAGGTGCCCAAAAAGCAGACCGATGCGTACCGCGCCGACGGCAGGGCGTTTCAGGAGAAGACGATCGACCGCTACTTCCAGATCTGCCGCGATACGGTCAAATCGGTGGCGCCGCACCGGCTCTATCTCGGATGCCGTTTCATCAGCACCGACAGCGTGATTCCGGAACTGTCGGCGGCGTCGAAGAAGTACTGCGACGTTCTGACGGTCAACATCTACGCGCATTCGCCGGCCAATCTCGGTGCTGCGACCTTCCCGGATATGCCGGTGCTGATCGGCGAGTTCCATTTCGGCGTGCTCGATCGCGGCATGTATTCGCCGGGACTCTGCCCGGTCGGTGTGGATCAGAATGACCGGGCGACGGCCTACACCCGGTTCCTGCAGGGCGCACTGCTCCATCCGCAGATTGTCGGCGCGCACTGGTTCCAGTACCGCGACCAGCCGCTGACCGGCCGCGGCGACGGGGAGCGTTACCAGATCGGCTTCGTCGACGTCGCCGACACCCCCTATCCGGAAATCTGCCGCGCTTCGCGTGAAGTCGGCGAGAACATGTACCAGTACCGGATGAAAGGGGAAGCGAAAAATCAGATGAAGTAAGATCGAAGCCCCCTCATATCCGGCCCTCCTGCGTCCGACCGGCGCGGGAGGGCTGTTTTGCTTTTCCGCGCCGGTCCATGCGGGAATCTCGGGGGGCGGCGCGGAAAAGCGTTTGTTTTTTGCGTTCTTCCGTGATATAATAAAAGAGGTATATTCAAGACGATAAGCGCATGGAACGTCGGGCGGCGGAGCGGTTCCTGGGCGGGGAGCCCGGGCCCGGCGGGGATTCCGGGGGACTGCCTGTTTCCGGCGCAGAGGATGACAGATGCATACGGAATGGCTGCTTCGGATCGACCGCTGGCTCGGCGGAGTGCTTCTGCTGTTCTGCCGGAGGTGGCGGCGGCGGAACCCGCCCGCGCCGGTCCGGACGATTCTGATTTTCAAATTCATGGGCGGCGGCTCGATCACCGTGGCCGGACCGCTTCTGCTGGCGCTTCGCCGGAAACACCCCGATGCCCGGCTGGTGCTGGTCTGCACGTCGCAGGTGGCGGCGCACGCGGAACTGCTCGGGCTTTTTGACCGGATTGAAGCGGTTGACGACCGCGGGGTGTTCCGTCTGGCGTTTTCTCTGCTTGCCATGTTGTACCGGTGCCGGAGGATGCGGCCGGAACTTTCGGTCAATCTGGAGGTCTATTCCCGGGTGGCGGTGTTCTGCAGTGCGCTGGCGGGAGGGCGGTTCCGGAGCGGATTTTATCTGGAAGACGAGGCGTTTGCGCGCCGCTGCTGCGATGCGGCGCTCCCCTTCGCGCGGCGGGGGCGGGTGTTTGAATCGTATGATGCGCTGGCGGGGGCGCTGGCCGCGCCGTTGCCGGAGCCGGAGGCGTTGCGGCAGCATGTCTGCGCCGGAATTTCCGCTTCGCCGGAGGAGACTCCGGTGCTGGTGGCGGCGCCGTTCTGCAGTGCCCTGAGTTTTCTGCGCCGCTGGGATTTTGCCGCCTGGGGGGAATTTCTCGCCGGGTTTCTGGCGGCGCATCCGCAGTGGCGGGTGCTGGTGATCGGGGGGCCGAAAGATGCGGCCCACGCGCAGGAGATCCTCGCCGCACTGCCGCCGGAGCTGGCGGAACGGGCCGTTTCCGGTTGCGGTAGACTTTCTCTGCGGGAGTCGGTGGCGGCGATTCACCGCTCGTCGCTCTTCGTCGGCATCGACAGCGCGCCGCTTCACTGGGCGCGGCTGACGGGGCGGCGGGTGCTCAGCATCTGGGGAGCGACCGAGCCGGAACTTCTGCTGCGGCCATCGCCGTGGCTCGTCGAAACGGTGATCCGGGTGGAGGCGGCCTGCTCCCCGTGCGTGCACGCGGTCGGGCGGAGCCGCTGTTCCGGCCGGGCGGAGTGCATGGCGGCGGTCGCGCCGGAACGGGTGCTCGCGGAGGCGGAGCGACTGCTCCGGCGGACGGAGCCCGGCATGTGTCAAGTTGCATTATCCATGAAGTGATCTCAGGAGGTCGTGATGTTTGTTCCGCTGGCGCTGGTGCTGTTGGTAACCGGTTTGTTCTGGCTCTGTTCCACATCCCGGAGCGCGGAGCCGGGTGGTCCGCTCCCGGCGAAGGTGCGCTTTGCGGCGTTCGGGCAGGCGGGGGTGCTGGCGCTGGCGGCGGGCGGGTTCTACTGGCGGACGATGCAGCTGGAAGCCGAACCGTACGGGGACTTCATCGGCGGTTTCCTCGGCGTCTCCGGCATGCCGAAAAGTTTCGAGTACACAGCTGAATATGTCGGACTGGCGGTCTTCGGTGCGGCGGCGTTTCTGCTCTGTCGCTGGTACCGGCGCCTCGCGGCGGAGCCGGGATACGCGGCGATCGTCGCCCGGCTCGGCTTCTATTCGCTGCTGCCCGGTTTCGTCATGGCGGGGCAGGCGGTCACGGTATCTTCGCTGGAGCCGTTGACCACGCTTCCGGCGCTGGCGGTACTGCTTCTTCTTCCGGCGCTGGCGGTGATTCCGACAGGGGACGCCGCCGCGGCCTCCCGCACGGCGGAGCGCTGTTATGGCGGACTGCTGCTCTTCCCCTTTTCGCTGGCCGGGATCCAGTTCTTCCAACAGCGGGTCTGGGAGGGGGGGAGCTCTCTGGCCGGAATCCTCTACGCCGCGGTGCTTGTCCTGATGCTCTGGCTGGTGCGGAAAGATTCTGCGCCGCGCAACTGTGACCGGTTCTTTTTCATTGCCCAGCTTGGAATTCCACTGCTTTTTCTCTACCTGCTTCCGCCGCCGTTGCAGCGCCGCGACGGCAGCTGGTTTGATCCGGGGTTTCACTGGACACTCTCCCTGCTGGCGTGGGTTCTGGCCGGAATCGCCTGGTGCGCGCTGGTGCGGGCGTTCCGCCGTGCGGCCGGAGGGAACTTCCGGGTGCCGCTGCCGGTTCTGCTTGCCGTGGCGGCGACTCTGCTGGCCGGCGGCGAGGGGTGGCCGGCCATCTGGCAGGATGACTATCACAACGGCGAAGTGGCGTTGCCGTGGTATCTCTGGCAGACGATGGGGTGCGTGCCCTATCTCGACTACATTCCGTCGCGCGGGCTGATCAACTATCTGCCCGGATTTTTCACCTGGCTCTTCCAGGGGCACGACATCTCGCTGCTCGGCACCGGGCAGAAGCTGGCGAATCTTGTGGTGCTCGCGCTGTTGCTGGCGCCGCTGCGCCGCCGGTGTGGAACGGTTGCGGCGTTTCTGGCGGTTCTGGCGATCTCCGACCTGGGGTGTGGAATCGGCGCCGGGCTGACGGTGGCGATCGCCTTCTTCTTTTTCCTGACCGAACCGGAACGGTATCGCAACCCGGTCCGCTGGCTCTGGTGGTTCGGTGTGCTCGGCGTGATCGGAATCTTTTACTCGCTGACCGACACGGCGGCGATGGTGCTGGCAATGTCGCCTCTGCTGGTCCGGCAGCTGTGGCGGGCGGTGACGGAACAGCGCCGGGCGTTTTGTCTCTCGGCAGGCGCGGTTGCGGTTGCGGCACTGCTGCTTCTGCTGACGCCGTTCTACCGGATCATCGGCGGAATGCTGTGCATTCTGCTGGAGCAGACGGGGGTCTACACCCTGGCGCACTGCGTGCCGTGGATGGGTTCCCGCGAGCTTGATGTCGCGGTGACGCAGGGGCTGTTCTGGCAGTTCGTGCGGTTCGGCTGGCTGGGGGTAGGGGCGATGGCGCTCTTCTTCCTCTTCCGGAAGCGGCGGGGAACGGTGCGGGATGAGCTCCGTTTTCTCGGCAGCTCCTCGATTCTCATTCTGGCGGTGTTGCTGATTCAGCGGGCGGGGGGCCGGATTGATCTGGGCAGTACGTCGCGCATTTTCGCGGTTTCCGGGCTCTATGTCGGCATTCTGGTGCCGTGGCTGCTGCCGGGGCTGGTGCGGCGCAGGACACTGCTCGGCTGCTGGGCGGTGGCGCTCGGATTGTACGGACTGCAGTGCGCCGACTGGCGGAACCTCTGGAACAACTGCACCGAAACGGTTGTGGAACCGGAGAACGTCGTCAACCTGGAGGCGGCGGGATTTCCGATGCTCGGGAGGGCCGCCTCGATCCAGCCGGACCATCTGGCACATCTGGTCGGCACGAAGGCGTTGCTGGACCGGGTGCTGAAGCCGGAGGAGAGCTACCTTGACATGACCAACAACGCCACCGGCTACGCCTATTTCCGCCGCCGCCCGCCGGTCTCGTATCCGGCGTGGAACTACGTCGCCTCGCGCCCGCAGGTGGAGCGGATGGTGCGGGAGGTGAAGGCGGCAAAGCCGCTGCTGGTGCTGGTGAAGGGGCGCGACGTCAACTTTTACGAGGGGCGGCTGCCGTTCCGGGCCCATGCGCTCTACCGGTATCTGCTGGCGGAATATCTGCCGTTCCGGGATACCGGCGGCCGGATCTGGATGATCCGGCGCGGCGCCGAGGCGCGGTTGAAGGGCGTCCCGCAGGTGGACGCCGCCTCGATCGGCGACATGGCGCTGGCGGCGGAGGCGTTTCAGGATCCGAAAATCGACGCCTATCCGTTCACGTGGGGGGCGTCGCTGGAGCGGCTGGCTCCACACCTTTCCGACCCGGTTCCGGCGCGGGCCGCGGCGGGGAAACATCTGCAAAATGGCGGCGGCGGACTCTTCTTCGCACAGCCCGGCGGAGCGGAACTCCAGCTGGAACTCCCCGCCGGGGCGTCGGGAGATTTTCTGCTGCTCGAATTCGACCGCCCGATCATCGGCCGCGATTTCCGGGTGCTGTGGGAGGATGTGCTCGCCGGCAAGGGGCAGCCGTGGGTCGAATTCTGGGGCGGCTCCCATTGCTATCTCATCCCGCTGGATAATTCCCCCAACTGGCTGTTGTCGCCGTGGAAGCGGAATATCCGGGTGAAACTGCCCGGAGCGTTCGCCGGTGAATTCCGGCTGCTCCGGGCGGAGTTTCTCCGTCGTCGCTGAGCGCCGGTCAGCTGAGCAGATCGCCGCCGATGCCGACAATCCGGACCGAGAGCGGAATCTTCAGCCCGGCACGTTCCATCGCCTGTTCGACGATGGTGACGGTGCCGCCGCAGCAGGGGACCTCCATCCGCGCGACGGTGATCGACCGGATCCGGTGGCGGCGGAAGATCTCCGCAAGTTTCTCCACATACTCTTCGGTGCTGTTGTCCAGCTTCGGGCAGAAAACGACGAGGATTTTCCCGTCGAGCAGCTCCCGGTGGAACCCCCCGAATGCGTGGGCGACGCAGTCGGCCGAGATCAGCAGATCGGCGTCATCGAAGTATTCCGCGGCGGGATTCAGAAGCTTGAGCTGAACCGGCCACTGCCGCAGGGCGGAGGGGCTCGCCGCCGCCGGAGCGGAATTTGCCGCCGGGCGCGGCGCGAGACGTCTGGCCAGAGTGCCGGGGCAGCCGCAGGGGAGTTTGCCCGCCTCCCGCAGATCCGGCACCGGCAGGTTCTGTTCCCGGAGACAGTTGACTGCGGTCTCCAGCAGTTTGAATTCGCCGTGCTCCTTGAGGTGCTTCAGATGCGCCTTGATGGTGTTGGGGCCCTGACGGATGATGTTTTCCATCACCTTGCGTTCGTCGTAGGGTTCCGCCTCCCGTTCGACGACCTGAATGGCGCCCAGGGGGCACTCCCCGATGCAGGCGCCGAGCCCGTCGCAGAAGAGGTCGCTGACCAGCCGCGCTTTGCCGTCGATCAGCTGGAGCGCGCCTTCCGGACAGTTGGGGATGCACTTGCCGCAACCGTTGCACTTTGCCTCGTCGATCTGGATGATTTTTCTCTTCATAATATCTTCTCCTCTCGTTGTGTCGAATGATTTCCGTTCAAGTCAGCTTCCGGGTGCCAACAGGATTCTCAGGACGCGGATCAGCTCCTCGCCCTTCTCCCGCAGGTCGAATGCACCGCCGGAGAGCCCCCACTGCTTCACCAGCAGCCGGACCGGACCGAAGACCAGCCGGAAGAGCATCTCCTCCGGAATGTCCGTCCGGATTTCTCCGGAAGATTGTGCCTCGCGGAAGTGTTTCCCGAGCTTCTCCCGATGGCGGTGCATCATATCCAGCAGGAGCCGGGCGAACTCCGGCTCTTCCATGAAAAGCTCCTCGGCGAAGAGCACCTTCGCCAGCGGGGGCTGGGCCGCCACCTGGGCGAAGCGGCTTCGGGTGAACGCGGCGACCGCCTCGAAGCCGGTGCGTTCCGGTGACGGCTCCGGAATCCCCCGGTCGAATTCGCCGATCAGAGTGCGGACGATCTCCGCTTTGTTCCGGAAGTGGCGGTAGATTGCCGGTTCGGTGAGGCCGAGCCGGTCGGCCAGATTCCGGATGGTGAGATTTTGGATTCCGCCCGCGGCGATCAGCTCCAGCGCCGTCCGGACGATCTCCTGCTGTCGTCTGGTGAGTTCCATGATCGTACCTTTCTATGTTAGTTATCATTCACTAACAATAGAAACGTTTTTCAAAA
>NZ_DBEXAY010000130.1:0-11930 GCF_048170485.1 Victivallis sp.
GTTTTCTGTTTTTTCACTCCTTTCCAAGTTTGTCGAGTGACGTGACGGCGACTGCAATAATTGAGTAAAGAATTTTGTTAATAGAAACTCCATCTGCTGTATCAAATCTTCAGGAGATTCATGCCGGATGGCGAAGTATCCGGAGGATTCCACAATTTCGGAAATGCAAGTCGAACCATTTCTACCAACCGGTTTTTTCGATAGGAAGGTTGAAAAAGGGGGCGCTGGAAAACGGTTGTGCCTGCATGAGATCGGAAAGTATGCAGAGAGTTCAGAATCACGTTGAAATCTTTCTGCTATGTGTTACCTTAAGAGAAGAGGAGAAAAATCAATACTTCCGGAGGAAATAAAACTCCTCCGCGGAACAGCAGAATATCGACATTGAAAAAAGGGAGGTTTTCCGATGGAACAGAAAACAGACTCGCCAATCCATGTTCTGATTTCCCTTTGCGGCACTTCTCCAGCGGTTATTACGGAGACCATATTTTCTCTGGCCCTGTCCGGAGATCCGCCCCGGAAGGTGGTGGTCATCACGACCCTTGCCGGCGAGGCCTGCCTTCGATCGAAGCTCTTTGAATCCGGTGTCTGGAAACTGCTTCGACAGACGCTCAATTGCGATATCTCCTTTTCCCTCAACCAGGAACATATCCGCCTGCTGCCGGATGGCGGTGACGACGGCGACGCCCGTGATGTGGCGGACACCCTCTCGGCGGAACGTGCCGGGTCGTTTATTCTGGATGTGCTGCGGCAGTATACGGAAAATCCCGATACCCGGGTCACGTTTTCGATAGCCGGAGGACGCAAATCCATGAGTGCGCTCGGTGCCCTTTGCATGAGTCTGCTCGGCAGACGCGGAGACCGTCTGTGCCACATTCTCGTGAATCCTCCGTTCGACGATCCGGCGCTGAAGCCCGGATTCTTTTTCCCTGTCCCCGGGCAGAATCATGTGGATCGGGAGGGAATTTCTCATGATTCAGCAAGTGCCCGTCTGGTGTTGTCGGATCTGCCGTTTGTCCATTGCCGTTATCTGATCGGCCGGGAGTTGAAGCGTCTTCCCGGCGAGTACACCCGGATGGTGGCGCTGGCGGATCAGGCGGCGGAAGAGTTCGAGGCGTCGGTGGCGCTTGAGCTTCTGCCGGACCGGTTGACTGTCCGGATCGGGAAAGAGGAGTTTTCTCTGCAGTTCCAGTTGTTTCTGCTCTACTGGATGCTGGCGGAGCGGCGGCGGGATGGCCGGGAGCACCTCTATCACCGCAAGGATCTCTGCGAAGAATTTGCCTCTTTTGCAGAATTTGCCCGGGAGAGGCTCCCGCAGCGGTACTGGTATTCCTGTTCGGGATTGCTGGAGGCGGACCGGATTCGAGAGGAGACCTTGAACAAGAGAATTTCCGACCTGGCCGCAGTGCTGAAAAAACACTGCGCGCCTGAACTGTTTCTTCCGACCCGGGGGCGCGGAATTTACGGAATCGGTCTTTCTCCGGACCGGATTTGCATCCGGATGTCCGCCGGAAGTCCGGAAAGTTGTTCCGGCGATTCTGCCGGGATATAATAAAAGTGCAAACAGAAGATACATTCCTGCCGGTATTGTGAAACCTTTACCGCCGGGTGTCGTGTTTGAAACTGTCGTAGTCGACAATCAACTTATCAGAGGAGAAAAGATGGATAAACAGGAGAAACAATTCAAACGGATGGTTCTGGCGTATCTTCACGATCCGCCGCATAAAGTATTGGACCTTGCAGAACATGAGGAGTTTGCAAGATCTTTCATCCGGGCTGTCTGGATCGATGGACCGGAGGGGAGTGAAGATTTGCGGCTCGAAAGAGAAAAGGAGAGCGGAAATCTCTATCCATGGGAAACTACGCCGGATCATGCCGCCGCGGCGGCGGACCGGGTGATTTTTCCAAACCGGTTCGCCGGGGCAGGCGGTTGTTTTGCGGCGCCCGGCAACCATAAGGGAATCGTAAAACATCCGCTGGGGGCAGGGGAGCGAGTGATCGAATGCCCGGCTACCGCAGCCCGAGCCGAAGAGGAGTTGCAGGGCAGTTTCGGCGGGATCAAAGCGGCATCGTGGCGTGAATTCTTCTTTCTGCTCTGGCGTCGCTGGCGGGAGGAGAGTGTGGCGATTGACCCGGCCCTGGGAGTTCTGCCGGCGGATTCGCGCATTCCGGATCATTCCATATGGCTGCATATGGATTTGACTGCGGCATTTGAGGCGTGCCGGGAGAGCGGCGGCGCCCGGCTGGAGCCGGCGTTTCTTCTCTTCCAGCTGGGCCCGGTTCAGGAGTTCATCGCCGCGGCCCGTTCCACCCGCGATCTGTGGAGCGGCTCCTACCTGATCTCCTGGTTGACCGGTTGTGCGATCAAAGCCGTTACTGATGAGGTCGGCCCCGCTTCGGTAATATTCCCCGCGCTGCGCGGTTTGGGAATTTTCGATGCAGTCAATCGGGAATTCTTTGAGAAGGTCAAGTATCAGGGGAAACATGGTCGGCTCGACACCTTGTGGCAGCGGCTGTACGGAACGGCTGAAGGCGAGAAAGATCCGGCGAAATCGCTGTTTTACCCGACCATTCCGAACCGTTTTCTGGCGCTTGTTCCCGCCTCGCGGGCGGAGGAGCTTGCACGCCGGGCGGAACAGGCGGTGCATGAGGAATTGAAGCGGATTGGCGATCACTGCTTCCGGCAGCTGGGGACGCTGGCGAATCGAGACATCTCCGCCTGGCGTCCCCGTTGGGAGAAGCAGCTGGAGCTCATGCCGCAGATCACATGGCAGACGCTGCCGTTTTACGAAGATCTCGATGCGGCGCTTGCCGCGTTGGAAAAGATGGATCCCGGTCAGGCGGCGCGGATGCGGGAAGCCCGGGTTCTGGCGGAAGCGATCATTCCGGAGAAGGAGCGTGACGGCCGTTACTATCGGTGCTGTTCCCGCTGCGGCGAATATCCGGACCGCTGTACCCATCCGGATAAACGTTGGAAACTCAATCGCCCGGAATTTGCCTGGGGGGCGAACTTCGCGGAGGTGAGCCTGCGTCTTGCGGCCCGCCGCAACACGCGCGACTTTGCCGCGTTCGTCACCGATGACCATCAGGATGGCGCTCCGAAAGATATGCTGACCGGCAAGGAGGAGTTGATCGGCGACGAGGCATTCTGGAAGCAGAAGTCCGATGTTTTCAAGGACAACGAAGGACCTTACGGAGCGTTGAACATCATCAAACGTCTCTGGTGTGACCCGCATTGCGGTTATCTGGTCAAAGCGCTGGGCGTGTCGGAAAGCCGGTTCCAGTCGTTTCTGCGTTTCAATTCGACGCCGGAGCTGGCGGGGAATGACGGCTATTTTGCGATTCTAGCGATGGATGGCGACGAAATGGGCAAGTGGATCAGCGGGGAGAAAACCCCCGGCTTTCTGGAACAGCTCCGGGGAAATACGAGGGAGTACTTCGAGCGTCTCGGGGTTACGCCGGAACTGCGGCGGCAGGTCACACCGGGCTATCATCTGCAGTTCAGCGAAGCGCTTGCGAATTTCGCGTCGAAACTGGCCGGCTGGATTGTCGAAGAACACAATGGCTGTTTGATCTATGCCGGTGGTGACGATGTGCTGGCAGCTCTTCCGGCAAAGAACGCACTCGATTGCGCCGAGGCGTTGCGAAACGCCTTTCACGGCGAGAACGGCTGGCAGAATGGAATTCTGGTTCCGGGCTGCCGGGCCGAGCTCTCCTGCGGAATCGCGATTGCCCATGCACACGATCCCTTGCAGCAGGTTGTGGCGGAGGCGCGCCGGGCGGAGAGTCGGGCGAAGCATGAGTACGGCCGGAGCGCCTTTGCCGTATCGCTGATCAAACGGGGCGGCGAAACCATTCACTGGGGGGCGAACTGGGACGATGAAGCACTTCCGCTTTTCCGGTCTTTCCGGGCGATGCGGGAGGATGACCTGGCTTCCGGGCGTTTCCCCTATATGCTGGCAGGACTGCTCGCACCGTATCGGCTGGAGGCGGGAGAGGGGAGTTTCGCTCCGGAATTTCATCCGCGCGAAGTTATCGCCTGTGAACTGGAGCAGGTTCTGACCAATCAGATGAAAATTAGAACGCCGGATGATTTGCGCCGTCGGGATGAGTTGCGGAGGCTCTGTCTGACCTATCTGGACGCTCTTGATGCAAAGAAGCGCTGGGGGGACTTTGATAAACTGTTTCTGACGGAGGCGTTCATCTGGCGCGACCGTTCCGGTGAAGGTAAAGGAGGGAAAGAGGCATGAATTACGAACTTGAACTGCATCCGCGGGATGTGCTTTATTTCCGGGACGGGCGGCCGCTGGGGGGAGTTCCGACGGAATCGGTTCCCTGTGGCCGCATCCGGCCTTGTTTCATTCGGCATTGCTGGCGGCTCTGCAGCGCCGGTTTGCCGACCGGCTCGGAGAGTGGGAGAGTGAACATCACCGCCTGACGGTTTCCGAACAGAGAAAACAGGAGCGGGGCCGAGTCCGCTTCCATCTGGGCGGTCTGAAAAGTTGGGGCCCGTTCCCGAAGAACGACGAGGGAATCTGGGTTTCGACGCCCGCGGATCTGCTTGTACAGGGAGGCGTGGCATCTCCGATGCAATTTTCCAGAGCGGGGCGTGCGAATTTGCCGGAACCCTTGCAATATCCGGTCGGGAGTTTGGCCGGCGCGACGAAGGAGAAACCGGGAGAGTGGCTGCTTCTGTCGGAACTGGCGCACTATCTGGCGGGGGAGACGAAGAATCTGCGGACGGTTTCTGCCGGAGAGCTGTATCTGGCGGAAGCTCGTCCGGGAATCGGGATTGATGCAGAACGGCGCTCCGTGGAGGAGGGGCGATTTTACAGCGCGGAATATCTGCGATTGGCAAAAGGGGTTTCGATGGCGGCATTCGCTTCGTGTGCGGCGAAGAAGTACAGCGGAGCGGAGACCGATATGCTTGCGGAGCTTTTCCGGGAGGCGAACCGTTGCGATCTGATTTTTGGCGGACAACGTGGCACGGCCCGGCTCGAGTGCGGCCGCAGTCGGGCCGCGCTGGTGGAGGACCCGCCGGAATCGTTTCCGGGGAACCGGGTGAAGTGGGTTCTGCTCTCGCCGGGATTTTTCTGCCGCGGCTGGCTTCCGGGGTGGGTGGATCAGAAGAGTGGCGCGGTGATGCTTCGGGAGAACAAGAGTGACGCTGTTGATGCCAGGCTGGTTGCCGCGTGCATTCCGAAGCCTCAGGCGGTTTCCGGCTGGAATCCGGCTGCGGGAGCGCCGAAGGCGACCCGGCTGCTGGTACCGGCGGGGGCGGTCTACTATTTTGAGTGCGGAACGCCGGAGGATGCACAGCGCCTCTCGCGAATTCTGCATGGCAGAACCAAACCGGATGCGCTGGGAGAACAGGGACTGGGACTCGGTGTCTGCGGCCGGTGGGATTTTATTCAACTGTAACATCTTCGCAATGAAAAAAATAGAGAAACAGAAAGGATTGAAAAAGATGGAAAAGCGGATTTTTGCAATTTTCACCCGTACCCCTCTTCACGTCGGAGCTGGAAACTCGGTCGGAGCGATTGATTCTCCGGTGATGCGCGAGCGGCACACCCGGATCCCGATCATTCCCGGCAGCAGTCTGAAAGGGGTGCTGGCCGATCTTTGGAACGATGAAAATTGTAAGCGGAGCAGTGACGGGAAAACGTTGTTCGGCGAGGATGAACAGGGCGCGTCGAAGGCGAAAGCCGGCCAGCTGCTGGTCGGAGAGGCGCGGGTGTTGGCGTTCCCGGTACGTTCTGCGAAAGGTTCGTTCGCCTGGATCACCTGTCCGCTGGCACTGCGGCGGCTGGAACGGGATGCCGGTCTGGAGCTGAATGTGAATTCGCTCGACGGCTTGAAAGAGGATCAGTGTGTCGCGGCTGCCGATGAGGTGGTTTTCGGTGGCGGCCGGGTTGTACTGGAGGAGTATCAGTTTGCCTGTTTGAAAAAGGAGATTTCCGCGCTGGCTGAGGCGCTGGTAACACTCGGGGCGGATCCGGTCTGGCAGGAGGTTGAGAACCGTCTGGTGGTGGTGAACGACGAGATGTTCAGCTATTTTGTCGAGCAGGCCTGCGAGGTGGTGACGCGGATTCGGGTGGAGGATGAGACCGGCACGGTTGCTTCCGGTGCGCTGTTCAATCAGGAGCAGGTTCCGTCGGAGACGATGTTCTACGCGGTGCTCGGGGCGGAAAAGCAGAGAGAGCATTCGGCCGTTGATGCCTTGGATGAGGTGCGGGAAAAACTCGAATCCGTCGGAAATGTTCTGCAGATTGGCGGTGACGAGACGATCGGCCTCGGCTATTGCACGGTAACGCTCAACTGAGAGGAGGAACAGCATCATGAAGAATCTCGATCAGATCCGCGCCGCGAATGCGATCCGTCATCAGAATACAGTTTTTCCTGGTGCGGAGGGCGGCGAAGTAGTGAAAAAGGTTCCGACAATGATTCGGGACAATGGAATGCTCGCGGCTGCTGCTTTTGCCGCAGAACCCAAAGGCAACGGAAATTACAAAAATCCCGGACATAAAAAAGTGTTTGATTGCATTATCGAACATTTAGCCTCTAATGGTGTGAATTCATTGGAACGCGCGATGCCTTTGGAGGATTTTATTCGGTTCCTGATGGGAGGTGATTCCGCAGTACTGCGGAATATCACGACAGAGAGCATGGAGTATCTGAATTATCTGCGTCGCTTTGCCCGCAAAAAGGAGGATGAGAAACATGGTTCCAGAGAATAAGGAAATTCTTTCGGTTCAGCAGGGCGTGGTCGATGTTCTAGGAGGACCTGATCTCCCCAAACTGGAATCCGTCTCGTTGCGCTTGCGGAAAATGGTTCTCGTCGGTCAGCGGGTTTCCGACAATGAGCTCAAAAAAGTCTGCTCTGTGGCGGAAAGGAACAGAAAATGTCTGGAAAAAATTCCGGCACCGACGTATTCAGTTCCCGGGATGGTTGCATTTACGATGCAACTGGGAGGGCGGATGATGGTCGATCAGGCCGGGGGCGTGTTGGAAAATGCCAATCTCTGTCTGCACCGGAATCTGGGTTATCCGATGATTCCCGGATCCGCATTGAAAGGAATTGCCCGCCATTCCGCCTGGTGCAGATGGATCGAAGCGCTTGAAGCGGGAAAAACGGAGGAGGCGAAATCCCTTGCCGGATTGATCGCAGCAACGTTCGGTTATCCTACCGGTGACCCGCTGCCGGCAAATGCCGCCGCCCGGACCCGCGAATCGGATCATTATCTCGATGCGTTTCTTGCCAGTGAATTTCCGGATGATTATGGAAAGGATGGTCGCAGAACGGCGTGGGCGGGAGCGGTTTCGTTTCTGCCGGCAGTGCCGGGTGACAAGGAGTGGAAGCTGGTGGTGGATGTTCTCAATTCCCACGGTGACGGCGTTTCAAATGTGCGTAACCCGCGTCAGGACAACGGTGAAAAAAATCCGATCCCGGTTTTCTTCCCCGCAGTGGAAAGCGGGACGAAATTCCGGTTCACCGTCGTTCCCATCGCCGGGCGAAGCACTCCGGAAACGTTGAATTTTGCGGTGAAAATGCTGAAAAACGGTCTGACCACCTGTGGCGTCGGAGCCAAGACTGCTGCGGGATACGGCTGGTTTATTCCGGATTCGGAAGAAAAGATTGCTGACCGTTCTTCCTGTTCGCCGGAGGAATTGGAAGTGATTTACCAGCAGGAGGTCGACAATCTTCCTGTTAACGGACTGGAGGATACGGTGGATGCACTGGCTTCCCGTGATGAGCTTTTTCAACGGTTATATCTC
Source organism: Victivallis sp. (assembly GCF_048170485.1). Classification (NCBI taxonomy): domain Bacteria; kingdom Pseudomonadati; phylum Lentisphaerota; class Lentisphaeria; order Victivallales; family Victivallaceae; genus Victivallis; species Victivallis sp. The sequence goes on from NZ_DBEXAY010000130.1 coordinate 7,774, forward strand.
CTTCGACTGATGCGGGAAAAGGCGTCTTTGCTACGCAGATGGGAGAAGAAAGGAAATCCCCGTTTACAGAAAGTTACTGAGATTGCCGGGAAACTTAATCTGGAGCTCACTTACAAATGAAGGACTATTATGATTTTGAATTGCTGACGCCATGCCTCTGTCATGGCGCATCCAAAACGACGGCGGAAATGCGCATTCCGTCGATCCGGGGGCATCTCCGTCGCTGGCATACGATTCTCTTCGGCAGCGAGGATATGAAGCTGACCTGGGGAACGGCGAGCGGGAAAGTCATCAGCAGTCGGGTGATCCTGCGTCTGCTGCCTGTAAACAATGCCCCGGAATCGCAGATGCCGCAACAAGTGCTTCCACATGTGAAGGTTGGTCCCAAAGCATTTACCTGTTCTGCATTGAAGAGAGGAACCCGTTATCGGCTGCTGGTTGCCTTTCGTCCGATGACGTCAGAGCAAGTGCGGGAACGGGTGGATCGGGTCATCACGAGTTGGCTTTATCTGGGGTGTGTCGGAATGAGGAGCAGCCGGGCGTTCGGTTCGGTTTGGCCGCAGGGGGCCAAACCGGATGAGGCCGACTTCTGCAAGGAGGTAAGAAGTGCGGCGGAAAAATTAGCGATAATGATTTCTGCAAAAACAGTTCCGAAGATTGATTTGGCAATCTGCACGGATACTTTGAGCGGTGGCGATAACGAAAAATATTTCGGTTATGTCAAGGGTAGAAATCGATTGACTTCTCCTTTGAAAATGAAGTACATCCGCCTCGCTGACGGGTTTCATCTGGTGTTGTATGCGACTTCCGAGGAAATCGTTTCCAGGGCGTTGGAACAGTTGGACAACGCAGGTAAGCCGCTGGGGAAAATCAAGTTCACGAGAATTTCAGACGGGAGGCCGCTGTGATTGAGGCGATGTTGATCGGAAATACGTTTCCGCTGACACTGGTGCGGCGGCGGTTGACGGTCGATGTTGTTCCGCTGGAGGAATTCCGGCGGATGGCGGCAGGGAGGCGCATCGTCTCCTTCTGGGGACACGCCAATACGCTGCATGCCGCTTCGGCGGCGGTCGGGTTCGATCTCTCTCCGGCGGAGGAGCGGCCTGTGCTGACGCTCTCTCCGGAGGCTCTGCCCGCCCTCGGCGATGAAGTGTTCCGCGAGTGCTGGATCCTCTCGCCGGATTTCCGCCGGAGCTTCCGCCCCGCGGTCGGTGACGAACTCAAGCCCGACGAAATATGCAGCTGGCAGTGTCTGCATCTCGTCTGGCTGTAAAAAACGAAGGAATGATATGAAGCGTTTTCAAACACACATCCTCATGGTTTCCGGGCAGGCGACGCCGAATGTGCTCGCGGTCATGGATAAATCGATCCGGCCGGATAAGGTCGTCCTCTGTGCGACGGACGACATGCGTCGGAACGCCGAAATTCTGGCTGCCTATTTCACTCTTCATCAGATTTCCGCCCGGATCTATGAACTCGGCAGCGCCTACGATTTCGCCGCACTTCAGGAGAAATTTCTGGATCTGACTGCGGATTTCTCCGGCCGCGAGCCGGAAACCGGCATCAATTTGACCGGTGGTACCAAGCTGATGACCATTGCGGCGCAACAGGTGTTCTGGCAGGATTTCCCCTGTTTCTACATCAATCCGGAACGGAACTCCATTCTCTCGGTTTCGGAGGAGGGCGCTCCCGAGTATCCGATTGCCGGTCAGTTGAAGATCAGCGACTTTTTCGCCATTCATGGCTATCAGGTAGACACTCCGGCGCGAAAGGAGATGACGGAGAAGACCCGATTGCTCTGCCGGACTCTGCTCGGAGAGTACTCCCGGTACGTGGATTCGCTCAAAGAGCTCAATTATCTGGCCGGGGAAGCGAAGGGGACGCTTGTCGTTCGGAAAAGCATTCCGGAAAAATACTGGGAATTGCTCAAGTTTTTTCAGGATCATGGGGCGATCCGCTACTATGACAACAACAGAATCGAGTTCCCCGATGAGGAGAGCCGCCGTTTCTGCCAGGGCATCTGGCTGGAAGAGTGGGTGGGCAACGAGCTCAGGGAGCTGAATCGGCGGGTGAAACTGCAGGATTACGCCTCTTCCATCAAGATCAAAAGTGGAACCGACACCGAAAATGAGATCGATGCGGCGTTCTTGTACAAAAACCGGCTCTATCTGATCGAGTGCAAAGCGGCCGATCTGGGGAAAGACGCGAAGAGTGCGCCTCCGCTCTATAAACTTGACAGTCTGCATCTGCGGCCGGGAATGTTCACCGAGATGATTCTGGCGAGCTATCAGCCGCTGGATCCCTACGGGAAACGGCGTGCGGCGGATTTGGGGATTCAGGTGGTGGAGATGAGCAGTCTGCTCGGGCTGGCCACCTGTCTGGAAAAGATGATCTCTCCGAAGGGGCGTTGAATCGATGCCGTCGCTGGTCATCACCCGGGATACGGTTTCGGTGCGATTGCAGTCGGACCGCCTTGAGTTGATTCGCCACGCAGAGGCCGGCATGGAAAGCCTTGACCGTTTTTCTGTGCCGCTTCATGATGTGGAACGAGTGGTGATCTGCGGGCGTCCGATTGTGACGTTGCCGGTGCTTCATCGGTTGATGTCTTTACGGATTCCGGTGACATTTCTTTCTGCGCGCGGTCGGTGGCTGGGGGCGATTGATTCGGGGAACCGGCTCAATGCCGCCCGCCGCATCCGGCAGTATCGGCTTTTCGCGGAAGAGGGGGTGCGGGCAGCCGTGTCAGCTCGCTTGATCTTTGCAAAAATCCGGAATTCGCGCCGTGTGCTGCAGCGGCTTTCGGCGGCCCGTCGTGAGTCGGATTTGCCGCAGCAGCGTGAGGCGGCGATGTTTCTGCGCCGCTCCTGTATGGAAATCCGCCGAAAGCATCCGGCATTGGATGTTCTTCGGGGGATGGAGGGGATGGCGGCGGCCTGTTATTTTCGTCGTCTCAGTGATTTCTTCCCTCCGGAACTGCCATTCAAAGAACGTTCCCGGCAGCCGCCGTTGAATGCGGCGAATTCGATTCTCTCCTGGAGTTATACCATTGTACTGGGAGAAATTGAAACCTGCCTGCGGCTGCACGGTTTGGAGCCGGGGATCGGTTTTCTGCATACGGTAGAATACAGCATGCCTTCGCTGGCGCTGGATCTGCTTGAGCCGCTGCGGGCGCCGTTGTGTGATATGCTTTCATTGCATCTGCTTAACCACCGGATTTTGCGGTCGGAACATTTCCGATTTGAGGCGGAGGATGGCGGGACCTATCTGACGGATGATGGGAAAAAGTTGTTTTTCACTGCATACGAACAGACGATGGCGCGGAAATTTTCATTAAAACCCGGGGGCGAGCATACGGATTTCCGGCGGATTATCGAGCATCAGGTAAGGGCGGTCATCCGGATTCTGGAAGGAGAAGACGATGTTGAATTTTTCCACATGCCCTGATTGGGGGGAATATGGGATCGGGGAACCGATTCGCTATGATCCGGCAAAGGAGGTGTTCCGCAATATGCTTCGTCTGGTCGCTTACGATGTGGCGAATGCGCGGCGTTTGCGCAAAGTGTCGGAAGTCTGTAAAGATTATGGACTTCGCATAGAATACAGCGTATTCGAGTGTGATCTGGAAGAGCAGGTGTTTCAAACGTTCTGGAGTCGATTGCTGGAGTTGATTGATCCGGAAGAGGACCGCCTGATATCCTATCGGATTTGTGCGGGGTGTGTGGCGGATATCCGCAGTGCGGGAGTTGTGGAGCGTCCGAGGAAGGTCTTGTTGTACATTATCTGAAAAGAAGGGAATTTTCGGCATGAGACAAAACCGGGATAAAAGGGGGGGCTCATGCCGAAATCAGGAAAGTACATCCTGTCATGAACTAAGGAGCAATTTTCCCGGAAGAATTTCCTTATATTTTTTGTGATGATAAGTATAAAATGGTTCTCCTGCCGAAATGAGCTTGCAAATTCCTGTAGAAGAAGCTATATTGAATGCCGGTATCCAACCCGCCTCCAAAGCCGAAAGGCGTTTGAGACTCTCAACTCTCCTTTTTTGGTTAGATGTTATTGGTTGCTAATCCAACCCGCCTCCAAAGCCGAAAGGCGTTTGAGACCATAGCAAGAAGTTTCTTCCGATTTTCCCTTGCTGCCTCATTATCCAACCCGCC
>NZ_DBEXAY010000131.1:0-9201 GCF_048170485.1 Victivallis sp.
TTTCTCAAAATTTTCATGACCAGAAGTCTGCACCCGGGAACCAATGCCTGGTTGCTCTCTACGGATGTGCGTGGCGCCTGTGCAACCGCCTGCAGGATGTTGAAAGATCTGCTCAATGGGAAACCGGTATCGGATCAAATAAGCAATTTGGAATTGGTTTCTCTGGCTCAATAGCCGGAAGGAAAACAATTTTATGCCAAAGAAGGAGAAAAAATGAGAAGGATCAAATTTTTCACTCTTATTGAGCTTCTTGTCGTAATTACAATCATCGCAATTCTGGCAGCTATGTTGCTCCCCGCTCTGAACCGTGCCAGAGAAAGAGGACACGCAATACGCTGTGTCAGCAATCTGCAACAGGTAGGACAGGCCGGCATGCTCTACGGCAATGACAACAATCAGTATCTTCCCGGCTATCTGCCGGTTGGAAGCACATATTATACGACGGCAACGATTTTGACGGCGGGAGCAGCATTTAATGACCCCACCTTCGTATATCAACTCAGCAATTCCGCCTATATCAATGCAGAAGTATTTCACTGTCCTTCTGACCGTGGAAAGTTTCGTGGAGGTCTGGATGCCGTTTACGGAATCTACCGCCCGAGTGAAATGGGAAACAGCCGCGGCAACGAAATCCGAACGGCACAATTGGGAGACTTTCTTGTGGCCCAAGATGACACCTGCTTCAGTTACAATTATAAAAAAATGAAGCGAACCACAGAAATCTACCTATTCGCAGATACTTATCGCGATGATCAGAAAACCGGTGGATGGTTTTTCCGCATCCAGGGCTCATCGGATACCATGTCGGTCATTCTGCGCCACTCCGGTGCTGTGAATCTGGCATATGCCGACGGACATGTTGGAACCGTGAACGGTCCAAACGGGCTGGCAGCGCAGCGGATGCCAATCCGGCGTTTTTTTGATCAGAATGGAATTTTCAGACAGGAATAAATATGAAAAACCGCTTCTTTTCTCTTTTTGGAACTCTCCTGCTGATGGTGCCCGGATGCACACCCCCGTTGGAGCAAGCTAATCCGGCCCTAGAGGCCGCACTGCGCTGCGCCGCGGCAAAAGACCTGCCGGAGCGTTGCAAAAATACACCTGCTGAGTTTGCCGCGAAACAGCGCAGCGGGAAAGAGATTCAAGCCAAGTTGCTCCTGGGAGTCCCGCCAGATCAACTGCGACAGGAAGCCATAGAAACTCTCGCCAAAATTCAACGAGAAGTTGACCGCGCAACCCATTGGAATTACCGGCCGGAAACAATCAGAATCCCGTACCTTAAAAAAGCTCCCTTTGTGGATGGAATTCTTTCCGAAAACGAATGGCAGGAGGCCTTCCGTCATACCAACGCCTTCCAGATCAACTCCGAAGAACAACTTCAGGACGGTTCACTCTGGCTCGTGGGCTGGCATGGCGATACACTTTATATTGCAGTTCATTTCATCGATCAAGAGTGTTGCTTTCGGCGTCTCCGGAGCGGAGCACCGGAAAAAGAACGAATTTACAGCGGAGATGCCTTGGAGTGTTTCATTCGTCCCAGGAAAAATTCCAAGCTATACTATGAATTTCTTGCAAACCCACTTGGAGATCTCTGGAGTCTCACCCATGTTGTTCTTCGTTCCAGTCCCTATCTCACGCTGGAGGAAGAAAGTTCCCTCGCTGTCAACACCCGAGGCAGCTGCGATGCGACTGGATACTTCGTGGAAATTGCGATTCCGCTCCGGCAACTGTTCAGCGACTGGAACATCCGTCCGCCTCAACAGGGAGATTCATTCAGTCTGATGCTTGTTCGCAGCGATCTTTCTGCGAATGGAGAAATTCGCCGTTATTCACCGGTTCCTCTGTTGTATGACGGTCATAATATCCATGGATATTTGAATGCAATTCTTGATTAAGAACTTTTACAACATTGAGAGGAAAGATTGTGAAGAAAAAACAGCATATCATGTTGTTTGCCGTTCTGTTGCTGACTGCCGGACAACTCTCCGGAACAGAATCGATAAAGCTTCAATTTGACATTGCTACCGGAAAGACGGTTGTACATGCAAGTACCCACGAGTTTCATGCACTACCTCCGACGATTGCGTTGGAACGGGAAGATGCGGTTCCCATTGCCCTGCCCTACATTTCCGGCTCACGCAATCCGGAAACAGGTGAGCTGACCCGAGTCTACCGGCGTGACGGTCTGACTATATCCGAAATAATTCGGTTGCACGGACAAACTGTTTCACGCTCTATACGCATTGCGGCGGATTCAGAAAATGGAACCCGGGGTCCACACCGGTTGTTTTATCTCCAATATCCGTGGACTCTTCCCGAGAATGGCCGATATCTTCTGCCGGCGGCAGAAAGTGGCGACGGCGCCATCTACAATTGGGAATACAGCGGTCCTCTAAGCCAAATTGGCAACTCCACACTCCGTCACTCCAATTATGGTTTTGGAATTTTGCTGACGGAATTCAACGGTCTTTCCGCGATGTTTATTGCCGAAGGGCGAAGTGACCGCTGTCGCGCCGAACTCAAGCGCATCGGTAACGCCCCAACGGTATTGCAGAGAATCGATGCCACCGGATATCTGGAAAAAGAGATTGCACAAGAAATTCCCCGGGCAGATCTTGTTCTGGCAGAAAACAGTCTCGCCGATGCATTGAAAACAATGCCAGCCCGGTGGTTTCGGGAAAACGGTTATGCACCGCCTGCTGACCGGCCAACTTATCTTCATGACCTGATTCTGTTCTGTTGTCATCCAGGCGGTACAGCCAGAAGCCGAATCTCTGATCTCGGCGGTCTGCAGAATGCAATCAAAGTTCTTCCGGAACTCGCCGGGCAGGTCGGGGCAAACGCTATCTATCTGCTTCCTGTTCAAGATGAGCAAGATACATTTTCCTACTCGCCACGTAACTATTTCAAACTGGACCATCGATGGGGAAATCCCGAAGAATACCGGCACTTCCTGGCAGCCTGCCACCGGAAAAATTTCCGGGTCATTCAGGACATCATTCCGCACGGCGGAACACCTGCATTCGGAAAGCTTCGTGGCAACTCCCCGTTTGATCTGGTAATCAATCAAAACGGCCGTCCGGCAAACTACTGGTGTTTTGATTTCGGCGATCATTCCTGGCAGAATTACCTGCGTCGTGTCGCCGGATTCTGGATGAAAAAATATCCGCTCGATGGATTCCGGATCGATGCAGTCAGCGGCAACCAAACCTGTAACTGGCGAAGACCCGGATTTCCCTCGCGGGCTCCGGACAATATCGATGTCACATGGTGGAACGAGGCTCTACAGAAAAATGGAGGCATAGTTCCGCCGCTGGATTATCCGCGTGCCGGCATGGGTTTGAGACGTGGCGGTCTGGAGATGTGCCGAGCCATTCGGGAGGAAGTCCGGAAGGCTCGTCCGGAGAGCGGATTCACTCTGGCCGAGGTTCGCAGTTCCGTCTACATGACCGAAGCAGATATCATTTACGATCTCAGTTTCAGCGAATACACGCTCAATCTCCTTATGGAACGAAATATTGAAGATTTTTCGCGCGGTATTTCTGCTCGATTTTCTGAACAGTATCACACGGACATACCGGAGACACTGCGACTGAGGCACATCGACAGCCACGACACCCAGAATCTACGGGGACTGCTCGGACTTCCGGCGTGGAAAGCACTTCACTCCCTTTTGGCCGCACTACCCGGCGTGCCGATGATTCTGCATGGTTCGGAGCGACTGCAACTGCCATGGCTTGCTAAACTGATGGAAGTTCGCAGAAAGATTCCCGCACTCCGTCGTGGTACGACGGAATTTTCCGCCATCGGCAATCTTCCTGGCGAAATTTTCTCCATATATCGGCAATATGAGAAACAGGCGGCGGTCCTGCTAGTTAATTTCAGTGGCCAACAGCTTTCGATGAGCCCTGTATATCCAGCAGCGGCCATCGCGTGTGGCACACCCTATGATCTTCTGGAGGGACGGCGGGCAGAAACCCTGACTCTCGCCCCCTGGCAGAGTGCAATCGTCGTTTTCGGAGAAACACCGGATATTTCGCCCTATTACTTTAAACAGACTTCCACTGATAAACCATCGTCGATGGGATCAATAAAGATCACCGAGCAATCCGATCTGCTTCTGGTGGAAACGCCCTGTTATACCGCTCGCCTGCGACTGGCGGACGGCATGCTGGAACAGGTAGAACGCCAAGGGAAACCGCTGTGCGGAACCACCGCATGGAGTACGGACAGGACAACAGCGATTCAACTTGCAACCAATTCATTACGAAAGGGAAATTCCGTTTCCTGCACGGCTGGGAAACTGTGCTGGACATGGCGATTTTCTCCACAGGGGATTCGACTGGAGCTGGACAGTACCCGTCTCAAAGCGCCGGAACTTTCCCTGATCGTGCCGGTTCCGGAAGCCTCCCGGTATCAAGCCAGGTGCGCAGAGGGGTATCTGGATGACTGTTTCACAGCCTGGCCTCGAACCGGAACAGACAATCCAGAAAATGATTTGTTCAATATTCTCAGCTACCGACTTCCCGGAGGAAATATTCTCTGTGATTTTGAGTTGCTTCCGCTCCATCCTGCCAAGCCGCGAATCGCTGTACAGAATTCGGCTGGCATCACGGAATTTCTCTTTCGGGACCTCCTGAAACAGACACCGGCCAATATCCGGCTGCTTGACCGTTTCAACGCAACACCAGGTTGGGCTCTGCAGATCGCTCTACGGGAAAAACGTTGCCCCCTTCTGGAGCCACTCCCAGTATTTCCTGCGGGTAAAATCAAACTGGATCTGAATTTTTCCACCGGCAATTTGCAAGCCTCTCCAGAACAGCGCCATCCGCTTTCCTTGTTCAACGGAAAAATCAAACTGGATCACAACGGAATGGATTGGGAAATCACCGGCCCATTCGGTAAGGTTCTGCTGCGTCGTAATAATGGTCTGATTCGATCATGGTACGGGTCGGATAACAAACTGCTGTTTCGACGGGAGTTGCTGGGGACCACCCGCTTCCACTCCCGCCGGACACTTGCATCGGCAAGTGCAGCTTACGATACCGAAGGAGGAACACATCTCGCGATCCGCGATGGGAAACTCCTTCTCGCTTTCAGCGGAATGCTGATGAACCGTTCCCGGTTTCGTCCATGGCACGAGCCGATCTGGGTACGGAATGAATACCTGTTCTCTCCGGATGGTACGATAGAACGTTCCGTGTCCTTTCTGCCGACTATTACAGTTGCGGAGGGCAACTGGAACTTTCTCTCGCGCATTCTTCCTGCTGCCGATTCCCGAATCGACTGGAACGCAAATTCATTTTCCATTTCCCGGAAAGGAAACAAGATACTTACCGGTACCATTTCGGCACTGACTGAGAAAAATCTCTTTCAAATTCATCCCGAACGGCAGGAGTGGGGGTGGTTCGGCAAGAGACCACAGCAGTTTCGACCGGGAATGGAATACCGTGTCCGAATCTGCTGCAAAACTTCTGCTGCACGTTAGACTGCAATCACCTCGGTCCGGTGGCAAAAAATTCTGCCGGGCCGGGTTCCGCCTCTGCGAGATGATCTATCAAAAATGGAGCAGGAAAACGCCGGCCTGCATTCCCGTTTTGTCAGCCCCCCGGATTTTCGCCTCCTCCCACAACAACCGGAACATTGACACCATTCTGAAATTTACCTCTTGCAATTTCAGAATTTCAGGTATATAGTAACAATAGTTATCAATTTTCAAATACCCCGGCGCGACCGGAAAAACGATCGGGAGAAAAAAAAATGATCCAGAAATTTCTGCTTTTTGCCACGCTGGGTGCAATCTGCACCCTGCCCACGTTCGCCGATGATGACGTCGATCTCAGAATCAACGGCGATTTCCGCGGCGCCGCCGCCAATGCCGCCACCGCTCCCGGCTGGATGGTCTCCACCGGAAACGGCTCGACGAAAATCGTCCGCGGCAACGACTTCGATGAATTCGGCATTGAAGTGAACGCCACCGCACAGAGTGCGAAATCGGTCCTTTCAGACTTCCACCCTGTCGCCGGCAATCTGCTCAAGATTGAATCCGAGGTGAAGGGCTCCGGCGTCGCCACAGTCGGATTTGCCGCATTCGACGGCGCGAAGAATCCGCTGCCCGGCAGCGCGCAGTCCTATCAGGCTTCCCCCTTCTGGAGCAAGACCAAAAACTACTTCAACATCACGAACCCCGACGTCAAATTCGTCCGAATCGTCCTGACCGCCGAAAAGGGCGCGGCAGTGACGTTCCAGGATGTGGAAGCGGAGTTCAAGCGGACCCATGCCGCTCCGGCCGGAGCCCCGGTTCCCGCCGCGGCTCAGGTGGTCGTGCCGCCCGCCGCCGCAGTGACCACGCAGGCTGCCGCCGCAACCGCACAGGCTGCTGTCGCAACCACGCAGGCCGCATTGACAGCGGCGGCCCCGGCGCAGATGCTGATTCAGAACAAGCTCTATTCGCTCGGCCGCCTCGTCGACCTCACCTGTCAGGCCACAGTGCCGCTCCGGGGAGAGATCGACTTCGAGCTTGAAGAGGAGGCGTCAGAGGGCCTGTACTGGGCCATTTCCAGCTACGATCCGAACATCTGCCGGGTCGAGATGGAGCACGACCGCGGCGGCGTCTGGCCCTTCCGCTACGACAAGGCGGAAATCGACCTCAAGGGGGTTGCTCCCGGCACCACCACGGTGGTCTTCACCCGGCCGGACGGGAAAACCTTCCGCGTCCTCTTCACCGTCCGCTGAAGCGGCGGAGCATCCGGATTGAAACAACGCTCCGGGGAACGGGATTCCACCCTTCCCCGGAGTTTTTCTGCACCGGCCCGGCGGGCGGAGTCCTGATCACCCGGTGCGGCACGATGCGGAATTGCTCCGGCGGATACGCCGGAACAATGGGGAATCCGGCAATTCGCTACTCACGCTGCCAGCCGAGAAGCTCCAGAGTCCGGAGTCGCACCCGGCGCAGCGCCGCCGCGTCCGGCGGCTCCGGCACGTGGTACTCCAGATTGGCGGGTCCCTCGTATCCGTGAAGCCGCAACTGCGCGAAGGTCTGTTTCAGATCGATGATTCCCTCGCCCGGCGGCAGATGGTCCTCCCACTGCCCGTGATTGTCGGAGAGGTGAACGTTGGCGATCAATCCGTCGCAGTTGGCGGCGACGGCATCAAGTCTTTCATGAAGATTGGAGTGGTTGATATCGACGGTCATGCGCAGATCCGGCGTCGCGAAGGAACGGACGAATGCGGCAATCTCCGCACTGTCAGGATAGCGTTCGTCCACCTGCGGCTTGTAAGGCGCGGTCTCCACCGCGACGGTGAATCCGAAACGCACGGCGAAGGCGTGAATCTCTTCGATGCTGCGCCGGAACTGCCGCCCGTACTCCCGATCGAGGCGGCGATCGACGTAATGCACCACGCAAGGTGCCGGAGCGAAGCAGGCTAGAGCCTCGATCCGACGGCATTCGTCGTCGACCTGACGGCGGCGGCCCCTCTCATCCAGACTGGCGGCGGCGGCCCCCGAAACGCCGTGAATCGACCAGACGCGAAGCCCGGCCCGCCGGACCGTCTCCGTCCGTCCGGCGAGGTCGTGGTGGCGGGAGATCTCGATATGGCGATACCCTGCCTCCGCGATGAGATCCAGCATCTTTTCGACCGGCAGTCCGGCGCGTTCCCGCCCGAACACGGTGGTTGACAGTGAAAGTTCGTCCAGCATGAGAATTGCCCTCCCCGAATGGAATGGTCAGAAAAAATAAACCTGGTTGAGCAGTCCGCAACGGCCGCGCCGGTAAACGCTCTCCCATTGGCGCTCCCCGTAAAAGGCCGCCGCCCGGTCTCCCGCCGTACGGGACCACTGCCGCAGCACTTCGCTGCCGATCGGCAGGAAGGTGTGCCACACTCCTTCAGCATGGAACCGCGCCAGCAGGTGGCCGCAGGGATACTGGCATGGCTGCGGCAGCGTCCACTGCCGGATCCCCCTCGCGCCCGCCGGGGCGGTCACCACCGGAATATTCTGGTGGCCGGTATAGAGCAGGGTGTGAGGTCGACAGGCGAGCTGTTCGAGCAGTTCGACGTATTCCGCGGTGTTGGCGATCACGCCGTTCGAACCGCGGTGGATGTCAGGCGTTGGATAAAGCAGATAGTGGCTGAGTACGATCAGCAGTCCTGGGGTGTCGAGGGCATCGCGCAACAGAGCGGCACCGGATTCGGACAAATACCCGGAGGAAGTATCCAGCCCGACGATTCTATCTCCCCGCCCGAGTTCGCGTTGAAACTCAGGAGCGCCGAAAAATTTGCGCCAGAGTTCCGTCCCGCCGGGGGGGAGAACATCGTGGTTGCCGGGAACCGCCAGCAAAGGCAATGCAAGCGCATCCAGAATGGTCCGGCAGAGCCGGTATTCCTCATTGGTTCCGGCATTGGTGAGATCGCCGACGCAGAGGACTGCTTCCGGGCGCAGCTGATTGGCGAGGTGGACAAACTCCTCGAGCAGCAGAGCAGATTCGGCAAAAAAACGCCCCTTGCGGTTTTCGGTTTTGAAGGAGACGTGCGGATCGGCCAGCAGCAGGAAACGCCGCAGTTCCGGCGTCGCGGGCCGCGGCAGAGTGCGGCAGACAAGCCGCCGTTCGGCGCCAGGAGCGGTCAAGTGAAGCGCATAATCCGAATCGGGAGAACAGTTTGCCAGTTCAAACCTGCCGATGCCTACACATTCACCGCTGCGCAGAAGTTCGCTTCCGTCGCCGGAGATCGCCTCCAGCGTCACTTCGCCGTGAACCGGCCCGTCATACGCAACCACGATGCGCGACTCGTCGACGCTCAGTACTTCGGCAAAAAACTCTTCATTCGACATTGCGAAATCCATCCTCTGATCGAACTGGTACGGACCAGTTTCATTACTATGGATGTTCTGTTGTTTTTTTGCAAGCAAAATTTTAAAAAAAAGTAAAAGTTTCATGCAGACCTTGACAAGGAAACGGTTTTGTGATATAATTATTCCAGACGAAACTGGTTCGTACCAGTTTGAGCAGAAAACCGGGAACAGGAAGGAAGAACCGGCGAAATGGTGTCTGATATTCCACAGTGGGATGACCGTTCGCGGCCGCTGGCGCTGCGCGATCAGCTGCGCCAGCGGATTGCAGCGGGGGCCTATCCCGCCGGGAAGCGGCTTCCGGGCGAACGGCAACTGGCCATCGAGTACGGTGTCTGCCGCTGGACAGTCAA
>NZ_DBEXAY010000132.1:0-16043 GCF_048170485.1 Victivallis sp.
GTTATTTTCCAGATATATTGCTTTTTTTTTATATTATATTGTACTGTAAATTGTATTGAAAATCAAGTGCTAAAACGATATTTTGTAATAGAACGAAAAGGATTGTTTTATGGATAATGGAACGTGTTGCCGGTTCCCGGAGTGGGGGAGGGAGGTTGTCAGGACCTTTTTCCTGCCTTCTCTCAATTTATTTTACGACTACACGACCGGTGACTCCTTTGAGCACCGTTTCGATCATCTGCCGAAGCCGGAGGAGATTGCCGCCGAAGACCCGGATCCCTGCGGCAGAGGGAGCGGCATGGAGGATTGCCCGCTGCATGCCGGAGCGATGCTCGATGCTGCGATCCGATGCGGTGAATCCGAACTGGCGTCGCGGGTGCTGATCGGTCTGGAATCGCTGGTTATGCGTCACGGCAGGCCCGGATTTGTGGCGCGGGGATTCTCGCCGTTTGCCGGAAATCTCTGTTATCCGAACTCTTCGCGCGATCAGTTCACGCTGGCGGTTTTCGGGGCGTGGCGGGCGTTCTGCTCCATGCCGTCGGCGGTGGATCGTCGGTGTGCGGCGGAGATCCTCCGGAACATCTCCGATTACTGTCTGGAAAACGTCACCGCGGAGAATGACTTCAATCTCGGCCGCTTCGACGGAGGGCCGGCCATGGTCTCGCTGATGCGCAGAGGATGCGCGCCCCACGAAGCATTGCGACTGCCGATGTTTCACGCCGCCGCCGGAGTTGCGACCGGAGAATCGGAGCGGATTGCCGTTGCCGCCGCGCTCCTGCCGGAGGCGATTGCGAAAACCCTGGAAATGCGCGATGACGGAGGCTGGTGGGATATCTCGCTCTCTCAGTTCCAGCTTTCGGTCGCGGTCCTGCTGGAGTGCAATGCGTTCCCCGAGGCGGCCGGAACGTTGCGTGAAATTTCACGGGAGATCTGCCGTCTTACCCGGAGGGAGCTTGAGATCCTGCTCGCCCGGGGGGAAGCCGATCCTGCCCGGCTCAATGCGCGGATGTGCGACTGGCGCGATTGTCCGCGGCGTCTGCTGGTCGCTCCGGCGGCCGAGGGCGGCCAATCTTATCGGCATGTAACACTTCCGCAGGAGTATCAGATCGCCGCCGGGATCCTGCGCGGAATCGGAAATCTTCTGACGACGCTCTTCTACGGAAAGGAGGCGCCGTCTCCGGAGGCGGCCTGCCGGATTGTTCGGCTGTTGAGTGCCGTCGACTTTCCGCATTGCAGTTGCGGCGGAACGATTCAGTTGCTGCAAGGGGTGTCGCTGTTTCCCGGACTTGTTCCGTCTTCGATATCCAACAGGAAAGGTGGAAGTTTATGAGAAGGATTTTTACTTTAATCGAATTGCTGATCGTAATCGCCATCATCGCAGTTCTGGCGGCGATGCTGCTTCCTGCCCTGAACCAGGCGCGTGCGGCCGCGCGCCGGAGCAACTGCATGAACAATCTCAAGCAGCTGGGACTGGCGTTTCTGCAATACACCGGCGACAGCGGCGATTTTCTTCCGCCGGGGCTTGCCGCCGCCTCCGGTACGCGAAAGAATGTCACCTGGGATGATCTGCTCGGCGCCGGGTATGACGGCCGGCATCTCACCGCCGAAGAGCAGCTCGCCTCCGCGCTGACCACGGCCGAACATTCCGGCCGTGGCTCGAAGCAGTATTTCTGTGCCGAAGCGGGCCGCAGCTGGCCGGGTGATTCCGCGCAGTATCCCCGCAGTTACGGTTGCAACAATCAGGAGATTTCGGTGAACGGCACCAGCTTCAAAACCTCGCAGATCCGGCGTTCCTCCCGCTATATTCTGCTCGGCGAGAATCATACCCCCTCCAATGCGCAGGGCAGCCAGTCCTGCTGGAACCTCAAGGAAAATACCTTCGACAACGTCGAAAACCGGGTCAATTACAACCAGGTGCACGGCGGCCGGAGCAACTTCCTGATTCTGGATGGACACGTGCTCAGCGATATCTGGTGGAACACCCGGCGGACGTATGGTGAAAGTCTGTGGCGCAAGTGATACGATGTAAAACGATCGAAAGGATTTCAGAATGATCAGACAGTTTCTTCTATACAAGGCTGCGGTTGCCGTCATATCCATGTTCGCCGTGCTTGCGACGGCGCAGACGCCGGTATTGCCGGAGGCGGTCCGTTTTGCCGAAGACGGCAGTTTCCGGATTGAAGACGCGGTGTTCATGATCCGCGGCTATTCCCGGACCTGGGCGCCGGTCCAGAACTCCTGGTGGGGCGGCCGGGAGAGCGCGGTTTCTCCGGACGGCGTGACGGTACGGGCCAGGATGACTATCGACAAGATCGCCGCCGATGTCACGGAGACGATCCGACCGGTCGGGGAGAACCGTTTCCAACTGGAATTCCGGGCCGGATTTCCGGTGCCGGTCGAGGTGAAATCTCTGCATGGTTCGCTGTCGTTTCCACCGGGGAAGAGTGTGACGGTCGACGGGAGAGCCTTTTCGATTCCCGGACGCAAAGTGCGTCAGATTCTGCTGTCGCCGCAACAGGTGAGGGAGGTGCGCATTCCGCTTGCCGGCGGCCGGGAACTGAAGGTGACCTCCCCGGATGGCGCTTTCGGGTTTTTGATTCAGGACAATCGCAAGGAGGATTGCGCGGAGATCGAATGCCGGTTCCTGACCGTTCCCTCCAAGGGGAAGCTGAAGAGCGCCGGGCTCCGGCTTGAACTGGAACTTCTGGAGGCGCGGATTGTGCCGGTCGATCTCCGGGGGGCCGTGAACGCCGGCTTTGCGGATGAGATTGCCGGGGACGGCAAGGGCGGCTGGACCGATCAGGGGCCGCAGCAGGATCTGCACACAATCCGGCCCGGCTGGATCCGCAGCGGCGCGGTGGCGTTCGAGATCATCGACCCGGCTCAAAATGACGGAAAAGGCACGATTGTGCTCTTCGGCTCCGCCCGGCTTCCCGGTCGGGATACGGTCGAAATTCCGTTGCCGGAGAACGAGATGAACACGGTCAACCTGCTCCACGCTTCCGCCTGGACTCCCGCTGCGGGAGAACTGCAGGGGGAGATTGTCGCCCGATATCCGGATGGATCGCAAGCGTCGGTGCCGGTCGTTGCCCGGCAGGACTGCGGCAACTGGTGGGGGCCCTTCCGCGACCGGAATGCAGAGGTGATCTGGCAGGAGAAGGCCCCCGGCGGAGATACGGAAATCGGATTGTACGCATCCAGTTTCCCGCTGCCGAGACCCGGTGCTGTGAAACTGACGCTTCGCATGAAAAGCAACGGCGGCGTCTGGATGATTCCGGCGGTGACGCTTTCGGACCGGCCGATCCGGTTCGGCGCCGTCCGGAAGCCGGAGTATGTGACGCGGGCAGGAAAAGAGTGGGTACCGCTCGATTTCCGCCGGGAGCCGGTTCGGGGCGGGGCATTCGACTTCTCGTTCCTGAACGATGCTCCGGCCGGGAAGTACGGCGCGGTCCGGGTTGCGCCGGACGGCAGACTGATGTTTGAAAACGCTCCGGAGAAACGGATTCGCTTTTACGGTGTAAATCTATGTTTCAATGCGAGTTTTCTCGATGACAAGGCGCTGACGGAACTTGCCGACTACCTCGCGTACTGCGGGTACAACAGCGTCCGGATTCACCATCACGACAATGAACTGCTCAACCGGAACGCTTCCGACAGTCTGACCTTCGATCCGGCGAAACTGGACCGGCTGGACCGGCTGGTCGCCGTGATGAAGGCGCGCGGCATCTATCTCACCACCGATATTTACTGCAGCCGGACCCTCCGTGCCGGGGATCGGATTGACGGCCGCAGCTCGATTCCGGCGAAGGTGGCGAAGGTCCTTTTCCTGCTGGATGATGCCGCGCTGGAAAACTGGAAGGAGTTCGCCCGTCGCTGGATGAATCATCGCAATCCCTATACCGGTCTCACCTGGGGCGAGGAGCCGGCCGTCTGGTGTGTGAACATGGTCAACGAGGATTCGATCTTCCGCCGGATTCAGTGGGCCGGGGATGCCGGAATAGAAAAGAAGTGTGCGGAACTCTTTCACAAATGGCTTGCCGGCCGCAATCTTCCGGAGAGCGTTCCGACCATGTACAACCCCCGTTATCAGGAATTCATCACCGAACTGCACCGGACCTGTCTGGCAAAGCAGCTCGCGTTCCTGAAGGATGAGTTGCACATCCGGCCGCTGATCACCAGCGTCAATGTCGACGACGAGGTGGCTTTGACGCTGCACCGGAACATGTTTTCACTTGTGGACAACCACATCTATCACGATCACCCCAGTTACCTCGGGAAAGCGTTCACTCCGCCGGTCGCGGTCGGACAGAGATCCTCCATCGCCCGTTTCGCGGAAGTGCCGCGCCGGATCATGGCATCGCGAGTCGCGGGGAACCCGTACATTGTGACCGAGTTCAACTTCTGCAGTCCCAACCGGTTCCGTTCCGAGGCCGGTCCGTTGATGGGCGCTTACGCCTCGTTGCAGGGGTGGGATGGGCTTTATCGTTTCGCCTGGGCGCACGGCGCCCGCGCAATCTATCAGAAGCTCGGGGCGTTCGGTTTCGACATCGCCGGAGATCCGATGGCGCAGGCCGCCGACCGGATCGCGATGATGATGTTCCGCACCGGAAATGTGAAACGTTCGAAGGAAACGTTTGTCTATCAGGTTTCTCCGAAACTTTTCGAGCAGGAGAACGGGAATACTCGTCCGGAAGAGTTCTCCAAACTGGGATTGATCAGCGCGATCGCTTCGGCGGTCGAGGGGGCGCGCGAACTTCGTCCCGGCGAGATTCCGGTGCCCGCAACGGAGGCCAAAAACCCCGGAAACTGTGCCGATGGAGAAACGCGGAGACGGTTCCGCAAACTGCAAAAAGAGGGCGTCGCCGAGAGTTCCACTGGCGAGATCCTGCTCGATTCCGGCCGGACGCTGTTCTGCGTGAATACGCCGCGTATCGCTTCGATCACGCTGCCGGAAGGAACCGCGGAAGCCGGGGCGCTCCGGGTGGAAGCGGCCTCGGTATTCCAGACAATCGCGGCGATGTCGCTGGATGGACGGCCGCTCGAAGAGAGCTGTTCGCTTCTGATCTTTCAGCTCTCCGATCTCTCCAACTCCGGTCAGCGCAGCACCGATGAGTCGAAACGGATGATTCTCGACCCCGGCGACCGGCCGCTGTTGCTGCGTCGGGCGACTGCACGGATTGGAATTCGCTCCACAGCACCGTTCCGGGTGACGGCGCTCAACGCGGACGGGGCGCCGGTCGGGACGGTGGCGGGAGAGAGGAAGGCGGGGGTGTTTTCGTTCCCGGCCGACAACGCCGCTTTTCCGGGCGGAGTGCTGGGCTGGCATCTGACCCGGTGAGACAGGAAGAGCTCTCGAGCGTCAGCGGGGCGAAAATGGGGCGCGGGCATTGCAAGGGGGGGCCCAACGCACAACCGGCCGCAAGCTCCGGACAAATTCACAGCTTGAATCGCCGCATTGATGCATGCAAATTGAAGGAGGAACGGCGGGAAGAATGGTTTCCCAACCCGCTGTTCCTCCCGGGAATCCATCGCATCCGGGTTGGAGATATGATGGATTCCATACCGATTTTTGAATAAAATTAAAGGCTTCCGGAACAATGTCCCATTGGGCACATCGCTGTTTTATGGTATAATATACACCGGATACAGGAAAACAGCACATGTGTTCCAGAAAGGAGATGGTATGGAAAGGAAAATCTTCTTATGTTCCGGAATGGTGGTGCTTGCGGTGCTGTCCGGCATGACCGCGAGCCCGACGGCGGCGGATGAGACCGCCCGTCTGCGACAGGGATTTGCTTCGCCTCCTCCGCAGGCGCGGGCGGAAACCTGGTGGCATTGGTCGAGCCTCTTTGTCACCCGGCAGGGAATCACCGCGGACCTCGAGTCGATGAAAGAGATCGGCTACGGCGCCGCCCATATCTTCGCTCCTTCCATGAGCAGTATGCCGCCGGGCAACTGGCCGCAGATCATGACGCCGGCCTGGCGACAGCTGTTCAAGCACGCCGCCGCCGAGGCAAAACGACTGGGGCTGCAGCTCGGCGTCCACAACTGCCCCGGCTGGTCGAGTTCGGGCGGCCCGTGGATCAAACCGGCCGATTCGATGCAGTATCTGGTGGCCACTGCGCTCGACGTGACCGGCCCGGTGAAGGGACCGATCAAACTTGCCCAGCCGGAAACACGGCACAACTACTATCGCGACATCGAAGTTTACGCATTCCCCTCCGGCACGCCGATGCCGCCGCCGAAGATCTCCTTCGACTTTGAACCGGCCGATCCCGCGGCGGTGGTGGATGGAAAACGTGAAACATTCGTGAATTTCCCCACGGCGGAAAAAGGGGACCGGGGCGCGGTCACGTTCCAGTTCCCGGAGCCGTACGAAGCCCGGTTCGCCGAAATCAGGCTGGGAGCCGGCCCTCTCTATTTCCATGTGGAAGTTTCGGTTTCCGATGACGGCCGGAACTTCAGAAAGGTGGGCGACCTGACCCGGCGAATTCACAACGACAAGGGGGATCCCAAACTGATTTCGCTCGGAGACAAGCCGGTCAAGGCGAAGTATTTCCGCTTCACCTTCCAGCACCGCCCCTTCGCCGTCTGGCTCCGGGCCGCCGACGTCAGGGTGGAGGAGATCCGTCTGTTGTCGATTCCGATGATCGCCGATATCGGGAGCAGAAATTCGTCGACGAATTCGTTCGCCTATATGCCCCCCTCGAAAGGATATGCCAATGTCCCCGGTATCGATCCGGAGAAGCTGCTCCGTCTCGGAACCCGGTTGAAAGCGGATGGATCCCTCGACTGGGACGCCCCCGCCGGCAACTGGACGATCCTGCGGATCGGCCACACCACCACCGGAGCGTATAATGCGCCCTCGTCTCTGCGGGGGCTGGAGTGCGACAAACTTTCGAAACGCGGCCTTGACGCCCACTGGCCCCACATGATGAAGATTCTGCTTGAAGATGTCAGGGAGACCGGCGTTCTCAAATACGCGACGATCGACAGTTATGAGGTCGGCGGACAGAACTGGACGAAAGAGTTCGCCGAAGAGTTCCGGCGGCGGCGGGGCTACGACCTGATGCCCTATCTGCCCGCGGCCCTCGGCTACGTGGTCGGCACTCCGGCGGAATCCGCCCGGTTCCTCTACGATTTTCAACGGACGGTTTCGGACCTTTTTGCCGAAAACTACTACGATTATTTCACGGAACTCTGCCACAAAAACGGGTTGATTGCGATTACGGAAAGCTACGGCGGCCCCTTTGACAGCCTGCGCTGCGCCCGGAATGCGGACATTCCGACCGGGGAGTTCTGGATCGGCTGGACCTGGAAACCAGGGCTTCTTCAAAGTTCCGTCGCCAACTTTCACGGTCGTTCGCGGGTCGGGGCCGAAGCGTTCACCACCGAGGCGATGCCGGGGCGCTGGCAGCAGGATCCACACCAGCTCAAGGTGTATGGCGACCGCGCGTGGGCCGGCGGAATTTCGATGCTGATCATGCACAGTTTCGTGCATCAGCCGCTGCTGAACGTCCGGCCGGGCATCTCGCTCGGCCGGCATGGCGCCCATCTGAACCGCAACAACACCTGGTGGAAATACGGCGGCGGCTGGACCGAATACATCGCCCGGGCGCAATATCTGCTTCAGCAGGGGCGGAAGGTCGCCGATCTGCTGGTCCTTGCCGGCGAGAGCCGCCCCAACGGCACTGCCGCGGCCCCGGACGGGTACAGCATCGACCTCTGCAGCCGGGATGATCTCATGGAGAATCTGAAGTGTGTGGACGGCCGGCTGGTAGCGCCGTCGGGGGCATCTTATGCCGTGCTCAGCCTCGGAAACGACCGCAATCTTTCGCTGGCGACTTTGAAAAAGGTGCAGGAGCTCCTCAAGGCCGGCGCCACCGTCGCCGGTCTGCCGCCTCAGGGGTCGCCCACACTCTCCGACGGAAGAGCGGCCGAGGCGGAATATGCCGCCATGACTGCCCGGCTCTGGGGGGAGAAGCCGGTTCTCCGGTCCGTGCGCAACGTGGAGCGCGGCCGGCTGATCGTCCACAACGACCCGGCGGAAATCATGAGACTGGCTGACATCGCTCCCGACTACCGGGTCCCCGGCGGTCTCAACGTGCTGCACCGCAGGGTGGGGGAGGTCGAAATCTATTTCCTGAACAACGACAGCGATCTGGTCTGCAACGGCGATCTTTCGTTCCGGGTCGGCGCGGGGAAGCGGCCGGAATCGTGGGATCCGCTCTCGGGAGAGATCGAACCGTTCGCGGTCTGGCGGATTGAAGGAAACCGCATCTGTGTGCCGCTTGTGCTCAATCCGCAGGAATCCCGCTTTGTCGTGTTCACTCCCTCGAAGGAAAAACCGGTTCTGACCGCACTCCGTCAGGGGGAGGCGCTGCCGGAACTGGAGATCGTCAAAGCAATTTACCGTGCCCGGGGCGAAAAGGAGGGACGCGATGTGACGGAGTATGTCCGCAAACTTCAAACCCCGTCCGGACTTGATTTCAACGTCGGGAACGCTCTTCTCGGCGGAGACCCCGCATCCAATCGGTTCAAGGAACTTTTCATCGAATACCGTAACGACGGCCGGCCCGGTTCGACGGTCGTCCGGGAGCGGCAGAGGGTGAAACTTGTTCCCGGCTTCGGCAACAACCGCAACCTGAAAATCAACCGCGCCGTCTACCGTGCCCGCGGCGGGCAGAGCGGAGTCGACGTCACGGAAAAAGTCCGCTCCATGGTCAATCCGGACGGGATCTCGCTTGTCGTCGACAATCGGACATTCGGGGTGGATCCGGCCCCGAACCGTTTCAAGGAACTGCTTCTTGAGTACGAATACAACGGTACGGCGGAGCGCAAAGTCCTGCGGGAACATGCCCGGTTTGCGATCAATACCGCATTGCAACCGGAACTGCCGGCGGCCCGGGCGGTGATGAGAAATGGCGTGCCGGGTCTCCGGTTCGAACGCCCCGGAAAGGTTGAGGTCACCTGTGCCGACGGGAAAGTGCTTTCCGTTTCCTGTAACACGCTGCCTGCTCCGCTCAAGCTCGATTCGGAATGGCATCTGGCGTTTCCGCCGGCTCTCGGCGCACCTCC
Source organism: Victivallis sp. (assembly GCF_048170485.1). NCBI lineage: Bacteria > Pseudomonadati > Lentisphaerota > Lentisphaeria > Victivallales > Victivallaceae > Victivallis > Victivallis sp. The sequence continues at coordinate 9,079 of NZ_DBEXAY010000132.1, forward strand.
CGCAGTCGAGCTGCCCCGGCTGATCTCATGGACCGAGCACAAGGATCCCGGAGTGAAATACTTCTCCGGCACTGCGACCTATACGAAGGATTTTGAACTCCCGGCCGACCTGCCGGCGGCGAACCGTCGTCTCATGCTTGACCTGGGCGAAGTGCGCAACCTCGCCGAGGTTGAACTCAACGGCAGGAAAATCGCTCTGCTCTGGACTCCCCCCTTCGTGTGCGATGTCACCGAGGGACTGACTCCCGGTCGGAACACTCTGACGATCCGGGTCACCAACCTTCTGGTCAACCGCCTGATCGGCGACGAACAGCGTGAGTGGAAGGATGAAACCGTCGCCGGTGGCCGGTGGCCGAAGTGGGTCCTCGAAGACAAACCTCACTCCGAATCCGGCCGCCTGACCTGGGGAAACTGGAAAGGGTGGACCGCCAAGGATGCCCCGCTCCCCTCCGGGCTCCTCGGCCCGGTGCAGCTTCGTGCCGTTGCGGTGATCCCGATTCCCGCAGAGGGCGGGAAGTGATCTTCGCTCCAACGCCTTCTGCGGCGTTTGCCGGAATCCAGCTTGACCACGCAAGGCGGCAGGGCAGGGGCGTGTATCCCCTGCCTGCCGGTCAGCGGAAGGAGAAGACCGGCGTGCTCCATGCGTGGCAGTAGCTGTTGATGATCGGGTCGCCGTAGGGGGAGCGCATCGGGTCCGCGGGGTCGAACACCTCCCAGAAGGTGTCCGCCCCCAGCTCCACCATCCTTCCCCAGAAGGCGCGGGTCAGCGCGTGGGCTTCCTGGTGCAGGCCGTACCGTTCCTGCACCAGCACCATCTGGTTGTACAGGAAGGGGCCGCCCGGGGGAACCGCCTCTTTCCCCGCAGGCAGCCGCCGCAGAAGCTCCTGCATCTCCGCCTTCGGCAGCATTTCGGCGAATGCCGCCCAGATCTGCGAGGCCCAGGAGATCTGCCGGTCCGCTCCCGAGGTGAAACAGCCCCGGGCGCGATCAAACCATTTGGCGTACCCGGCCCGCCGCATCCGTTCGATCCGGTCCGGATAGTCCGCCACTTCCGATTCCAGGCCGAGCCGCCGGGCCAGTGCGAGAGTCCGCATCAGCGAGTAGAGCACGATACCGTGCCCGGCACATTCCCGGTCGAGTTTCTCCTGCCAGTCGACGAACAGCCAGTAGCCGCCCCGGTAGTGGAAACAGTCGTTTTCCACCTCGCGCAGCGCCATCTCACTCTGGCGCCGGGCGACCGGAAAGAGCTCGCGGCCGCCCGCTTCGTCTCCGGAGGCGTTCACGTAATCGAGCAGAATGTCACCGAAGAGAATCGAATAGTCGAAGGTGTAGTTCCCCGCCAGCGGCCGGGGCGAGCCCGGATACACACAACCGGGAATCTCCCCCTCCTCATTGGCGGAGGCCGCAAACATCAGCAGACAGCGCTTCACCAGAGAAAAGTTCCGGAACGAATGGTAGTTCGCCAGCGCCTGAAGCCGCAGATCCCCCAGCCAGAGGCGGCGGTCCCGCTTGGGGCCGTCCTCGAAGCACTCCTGCATGCAGGCGGCAAGCGTCGTCAGGCCAATACGGCGGATCGATCGATCGAGCTGGTCGTACGCTTCCCCAAGCGGCAGGACGCGCGACCAGTCCGCGGCGGATACCGTGTCGCACTGAACACTGCGCAGAACCACCTTGTAGGTGGAGTTGACCACGACTTTCAGTTTCAGGTAACGGAATGCGTACCGGCGCGGCAGGCGGATTGCGGCGGGGGCGGCGTCTTCCACCACCAGCGCTTCCTGTAACCAGCCCCGGCCGAGATCGCCGCGGTAGGTGGTGAAATCCCTGCCCAGTTCGCAGGGGACCTCCGCCAGTTTGACTTCCAGACGGAACGGCGCGTCAAAGAGTCCGGAGAATTCGAAGTGAAATACCGGAAATCCCACGCAGTAACGGCCGAAATCAAACGTGTATTCCCAGGAGCGCGGCAGCTCCCGGCCGAACACCTCTTCCGGCGCTGCGACGCGCCGGACCTTCCACCCCTGCCATGCGGCGGGATCCTCCTCCGCCTCCACCACGGCGACCGGCGAAATCGGTTCATGGTGCAGCTCTGGTTTCAGCGCCTCCGCCTCTTCCGCCCAGCGCAGCTCTTTTTGATAGAACATTTTGTCTCTCTCCTCCCCGGAGTTACGGTTGATTTTCCACCAGAACCAGCATGCCGAACGACGCGGGATTCCAGGCGGGAATCAAGCCGCCGCCCCAGACCATCGAGGCCAGCTTGCGGGTGCCGTCCCCGTCGTTGAGCGCAAGCGAAAGGCCCAGTTTCGTGCCGAATTCACCGCGAATTCCGCCGAGATCACTCCACGGCATGGCGAGTTCATAGGTGGTTCTGTTGCCCTGCCGCCGCACGGAGATGTCGTAGACGGAGGAGTCTTTGGCCAGAGAGCCGGATTTCAAGCCGCCGCAGTAACGGTCCGGGCGGTAGATCGTGTGCCTCCCGCTCCCGCCCGGAGCGACGGAACTCACCTGAAAGAGCAGTGCCTTGCTCTCTTCGCCCGGCAGACGGTTCTGCGGATGAATCGCGATTTCGACGCTGTCGCCTTTGACGCACTCCGCCTCCCGGGGGCCGGGGGTGTGTTCCCGGTCGATCACTTCGACCCCGACGTAGAGATTCTGCGCGTCCCAGTTGAAGTAGGCGACGCCGCTGAAACGCTGCGGACTCCAATCGTATCCGGCCGCCTCCGTCCGCAGCTGGCTCTTCCCCAGCAGCGGCACCGGTGAGGAACGGTCGAAATCATTCAGTTCCCCGTCGATGGTGATCGAACGGCTCCGTGGAGCGAATCCGACATACTCCGTGCCTTCGTAGAGGGTGAAGATCGCGTTGTCGATCATCGACCAGCCGCTACCGAAGCAGACGGGGACGCAGGAGATCTTCTCGGTCTTCTCCGGCACCTCCACCACTGCCGAAAAGAGCTCCCAGTGCGGCTGGGTCACCGGCGACTGAAAAATCTGGAGCCAGTGGCGCTGGATGCTCCGGCCGTCCGGGGCGATGGCGGAGTAGTTGCTGCCGGTCTGGAGCGAATCGGACTTGATCCAGAAACTGTAGAGATATTTGCCCGGCAGGAAGGGGCCCTTCAGATTCTGGAACATCGAAACATACTGTTTTTCGACCCCCTGAAAGCGGAACACCCACTCCCCGTGCCCCAGCTCATCCGGCGACTGGAACCGGAAACGCTTCCCGGCGTCGCCGGGCGTCGGATACCAGAAGGCCGGCAGGGTTTCCTCCCCGCCCCGCGCCTGTTCGAACCCGGGATTTTTCAGCAGATTGCCGACGGCGTCCGGCTGAATGACGGTGATGGAGACGCGTTTCTTCACCTCCGGAAATCCCGGCGTCTGAAAGTTCACCCGGAGGATGGCGGTGAATTTGCCGCTCCGCTCCGGCAGAAACGGAAAACTCTTCTGCAATGTTTCGCCCGGAGCCAGACCGGTGACGACGATCGGCTCGCTCCTGCCCGGGATGCCTGTAAGTTCAATCCGGCAGTTCAGCGGCCTGTCGATGAGATTGGTGATCGTGACCGGCAGTTCCGCCGTGTGGCCCTGCACAAAATTCCGGCTCGAAGCGCCGCTGCCCGCGGCGGTGGGGCGCACCATCAGCTGCGCCTTGAGCACGTCGATTTCTCCGCCTTCGACAAGATAGGGGGAGGGGGTCAGTTCGAGTGTGTGGCGCTCCGCTTCCGGCAGGCGGCGCTCGTTGCCCTGCTGATCGGTGAGGATGAGTTCGCCTCCGCCCGCCGGCAGCTGGATGGTCTCGCCCTCCCGTTCGACGGTGGAGACCACCATAACCGCCCGTTTGTCCGGGGCTTCAAAGAGTTTGATCGAGTCCCCGCGGCCGAGGGAGAACTCCCCGACCGGCCTGGCGTTCCAGAGCCTGGAGATCAAAACCGCCAGCGCCGCCGCGGAGGGGCGGGGAGTCATGTCTCCCCAGAAAAGGGTCCAGTTTCCGGCCGGATCCGGCTCGCCGCCGAAGAGCACGATCCTTCGGCAGCCGGCGAGCAGTTCCGCCGGGAAGCGGGTGAAGAAGTAGTCACTCTGACTCCGGTCTTTCAGGGCGGTTTCCAGCGGCATACCCCAGGTGGAAAGACCGCGTCCGGTTTCATTGTCGATGACCGGGAGAGTTGCTCCGTGGTTCTTCAGATCCTCCGTTGCCAGCTGCACGGAATTGGCGTCGCCATAGTGAATGGGCAGAATGTCGAAATGGTTTGCGAGTCCCGCGGCCAGCAGCGATTTCCGGAAGGAGCGGGGCCACAATCCGCCCGCGGCCTGAATTTTGAACGACGGATCCACCGCTTTGGCGGTCTGCGTCGCGACCCGGCAGAAACGGAGGTAGTCGTCCACCGGATTGCGGCTGAGTTTGCCCGGGCAGATCTCGTTCAGCCATTCGAAGCCGGTCACCTCTCCCTTGAAGGTTTCGGCAAGCCGGCGGACGACGGTTTCCAGCTGCCGCTCGCGGAACGGGAACGGAAAGAATCCGGCGCTCCACCCTTCCGGATTGTCGATCGCCCAGGCCGGCGGATCGTAGAGCACCAGCCACGGACGGATGCCGTTCGCATTCAGCTGTGCGACCGATTCCTTCAATTCATGGAGAAAGGCGTCGTTCCACACCTCCGGCGCGGGCTGCAGCGCGCTCCACTTCACCCAGGTGCGGCAGAACCGCAGGCCGAGCAGCCGGGCGGCGGCGACCGCCTCCGGATTCCCGGCAAATTTCTGGCCGCCGAACGGCGTGGCGGCACCTTTTGTCATCGCCTCGATGTCCGGAATTCTGGCAAATGTCGTCTCTCTGGCCTCCCAGCCGTCCACTGCGGCACGGAAGCGGAAGGTGCCCCGTTTTTCCGGCGGAATTTGCGGGAAAATGTGCAGCGGCCCCGCGGCGGCGGAGAGGGATTGCTTCCCTGCGGTGACCCGGCGGCCGTCGATCTGGAAAACCTGCCAGACCAGTTCGCGCGATTCCCCCGATTTCTCTGCCAGCGAGCCGGGCGTCACGACGATCTCGACCGGTTTCGAGCCGGGGAAGAGGTTGCCCGGCATCGGGGTGCTCAAGTCGAAAAAACTCTCTTTGCGCTGAAAATTCCCGAGTTCCGTACGGACCTGCCATGGCCATTTTTCCCCGTCGTTTCCGCGGAACTGGAAAATCAGCAGCAGACTGTCGCCGAGCACCCCCGCTTCCGGAGGACGGGCGGAAAACAGTTTCGGCACCCGGATTCTGATTTTCTCCTGCACCTCTTCCCCGATCCGGCAGCGGAACGGGGCGATCGTGAGCGGATACATCATGTGGCGCTGGCGCTTCGAATAGACGCCGTCCGGACAGTCGATCCAGGGGCCGACGCCGAGGATCGTCAACTCCGTTCCGCCCCAGTCGTCCGACGGATCGACGTAGTAGCGGACCGGGAGCAGAAACTCCTCCCCTTCCCGCAGCGGAAAGGTGGAAAGCTCCCTGCCGTCGGCGCGTTCCGCCCTGCCGGTCGTGATCCAACTCTTCTTGAGCGAAGCGGAAGCCGGGCGTTTCGTATTGGCCCCTTCGACTTTGATCCGCGGCGAGGGAACGTCCTTCACCCGTTCCGCCCAGTTGCTTTTCGTCAGGAAATAGTGAACGATCGCCGTGTCTGATCCATTCTTCATGGGAGGCATGCGGTACCGGAATTCCGTCACACTGCCGGGCGCGGCGTCCCGGGGCGCTCCTCCCCAGGCGCCGAACCCGAGATAGGTGCCGTCCTGTTTGAGCAGGTGGATGTCGCCGCCGAGCTTCAACCCGGCGGGCGCCCCCTGTTTCAGGAAGACTTTGACGGAAAAGTTCTCCTGCACCTTGACCGAATCCGGCGCTTCAATCCTGCACCAGTCCGTCTCCACCACCGCCGCCTGCAGCAGCACCGGCAGCAGGAGGGATGACAACGCGATCGTTATATTCCGCATGAAGACACCTATTTGACGGCGATGAGCTCGCTCGGCTGATCCTTGACTTTTTCCTGCCAGGTCGAGGGAGAGAGGTAGTAATGAATGAAAACGGCATTCGCTCCGCTCTTCAGCGCCGGAACACGGTAGGTGAAGGTGAGCGTCTCCCCGGGCGTCGCGGGTTTGGTGGCTCCGCCCCAGGCACCGTACCCCACATAGGCCCCCGTATCGGAGTTCTTGAGGTGGATGTCGCCCCCGACCTTCATTCCGGCCGGAATGTCCTTTTTCAGCGTGAGTTTGACGTGGAACGTGCCGTCCTTCGCCACCTGGGCCGGTGTTTCAATGGTGCACCAGGAACCCTCTTTTTTCCGGACGGCCGGCGCCGCTGTGGCCGTCTCCTTTGCCGGCGCCGATTGCGGCGCGGTCGAGCCAAGCCGGATGGGGGCGCTGCGGTGCTCCCGGACCTTCTCCTTCCAGGTCGCAGGCGTCAGAAAGAACTGCGCGAACACTGTGTCGGCTCCCTCTTTCCGTTTGGGAATGCGGTAGCGGAACGTGGCTTTCTGGCCGGGTTCCAGCGGTTTGGGATTCCCGCCCCAGGCGGCGAATCCGAGATAGGCCCCCTTGTCGTTGGCGAAATGCAAATCGCCGCCGACTTTCAAGCCCGCCGGAGCGTCGTTTTTCAGAGTGATTTCCACTTCGATCACGCTGTCCGGCGCGATCTGATCGGGGGAGTTGATCGTGCACCACGGGGAGTCCACCGTGGCGGCGGCTGCGCCGAAGGAGAGCGAGACGGCGGCCGTGAGAATGTGTTTTACCAGATTGATCTTCATGTTTGATTCCTTTCGTGCAACAGGGGTTTCCCGGGGTGAGACGAAATGCCCCGGAGGATGTCAAATCGGGTCTTCGAACCTCCTTCCATGTTAGGTTTTGTCAAGCCACTTTTGTAACTTTTTTCCAGTTTTTCTTATATTCGAAGCGTAATTCCCCTTACCCATGTAACCATAGGTGTCGTTTTTTGCTAAAATCAAAACTTATTGTATCTCTGT